>JBFKGB010000006.1:0-23612 GCA_041633535.1 Euzebya sp.
CCGTGTCGCCTATCATCAAGCGGTCATGAGCCTGCCCCTGCGCGTCGGCGACGACGGCCCCGAGGTCGCTGACCTCCGGCGGCGGCTGGCGCGGTGGCAGGCGATGCAGGTGCCCCCCCTCACTGAGCTGCCCCCGGGTCAGGTGTTCGACGCCGCGACCGCCGACGCCGTCAGGACGTTCCAGCGTCGGCGCGTGCTGCCCGCCGACGCCGTCGTGGGCAGCGAGACGTGGACCGCTCTCGTCGAGGCCGGCTGGGCCCCGGGTGATCGCCTGCTGTGGCACAGCACCACGACGATGCGGGGCGACGACGTCGAGGACGTCCAGGAGCGGCTGAACCAGCTGGGGTTCAACGCCGGCCCTGAGGACGGGCTGTTCGGTCCGCTCACCCGGGACGCGGTGATGGACTTCCAGGCCAACGTGGGGCTGGAGGTCGACGGGATCGTGGGTGAGGCCACCATCGGTCGGCTGCAGGCCATGTACCGGGGCCACCACGCGCCCGGTGTCAGCAGCCGTGTCCGCGAGCAGGACGACCTGCGGCGGCTGGCGCGTGGCGGGCTGACGGGGCTGCAGGTGATGGTCGACCCGACCTCACCCGCCGACCCGCTGGACCCGGAGCTCGCGCGCGTCCATGCCGACCTGACCTGGGCCCTCGCGAGCCGGCTGTCCGGGGTGCTGGCCGGGCACGGGGCACGCCCGGTCCTGTCGCGGGGGCCGCACGGTCGGCCGACACCGTCCGAACGGGCCCAGATGGCGAACCGGCTGGGCGTGGACCTGGTCGTGGTCCTGTCGTTGAACCGCAGCGCCGGACCGGTGGCCCGCGGAGCCGCGGCGTACCACTACGGGTCGCTGCGGTTCGTCTCCTCGGCCGGGGAGGCGCTGGCCACGGCGTTGCTGGACGCCACGCTGGAGGTGGGCCTGGGTCCCGACTGCCGGGTGCACCCCATGACGTGGACGATCCTGCGCGAGACGCGGATGCCCGTCGCCGTGCTCGAGCCCGGGTTCGTGACGAACGCCCAGGACATGGCCGCGCTGCAGGACCCGCAGCTGCAGCACCGGCTGGTGCGACGTCTCACCGCTGCGCTGCTGGACCTGCTGCGGGCTCAGGCAGGCGCCTGACCCGCGGTCATGGGCCGTCGGGGCCGCCGGTCCGGTGCGAGGTCTCCAACGCCGGACGCGCCGGAGCCCTCTCGCGCCGCGCGAGGGCCTCGCCGACCGCACCCAGGGCCTCACCGACGTGCTCGGCCCAACGGGCCGTACGGGCCGTGTCAAGGCGGTACAGGGGCACCTCCAGGTCGGCACGGTGCACCTGGAAGCCGTTGTGCTCCAGGAAGGCGCTGCTGAGGACGCATCCACCCGTGCTGGTGGGGCTTCCACCCCAGACGGTGCCGTAGGCCTCGACGGCCTCCAGGTCGTGGGCGATCGCCGTGCGCACCACGACCTGCAGCAGGTGCCGAGCGAGGCCGCTGCCCCGCTCGGC
Source organism: Euzebya sp. (assembly GCA_041633535.1). Classification (GTDB taxonomy): domain Bacteria; phylum Actinomycetota; class Nitriliruptoria; order Euzebyales; family Euzebyaceae; genus Euzebya. Next base: position 1,479 of record JBFKGB010000006.1, read on the forward strand.
AGGGTCCACCCACAGGGTGGCGAGGAGCAGGGCGTCCTCGCTGGCGGCTGGTCCGAAGACCCGGGTGCGTTGCACGTGCAACGTCGGGGCGAACAGGGCGAAGGCCACCAGGCGGTCGTGGCGCCAGATCCCCCGGCCGGGGACGCCCCACTCCAGCTGCAGACCCTGCCACCAGGCGTCCTGCGCCTCGGGGTCGGAGGGCATGCCGCCCAGGTGCCCGCTGCGCGTCTGCCAGAACACGCATCCGCGACAGCGACCGGGGAGGGCGTCCAGGTCCTCCAGGCACAGCTCGCGGATGCGTCCTGACATCAGGACCGCCGACGTGTGGTGGGTGGTGGGTCGTCGGGCGCGGACCAACGGGCCAGGACGGCGACGCCGAGCCCGAGCACCGTGCCGACACCGGTGCGCAGCAGCAGATGGGCGATGCGCGAGCTCACAGGCCCAGGATACGACCGCAGCGGGCGTGGCACATCAGGGAGGGGCTCGGGCCCGGGTCCGCAGGCACCCCCGGTAACTCGCGGGCGTGCGTCCGACGCCCGTCGGACGGCCCTGGCGGGTGGCCATGCGGGTGGCCCACGTGACCGCCGTTACGCTGGTCGTGCGGCGCACCCCCGGGGGCGTCGTCCCCCTCGGACCAGGAGCCGCACATGAGCCCCGTCGACCCACACCTCAGCCGTTACGCCAGCCGTGCCAACGGCATGACGGCCAGCGAGATCAGGGCGCTGTTCGCGGTGGCGTCGCGGCCCGAGGTGGTGTCGCTGGCCGGAGGGATGCCCGACGTCAGCGTCCTGGACTTCCCCACGGTCGGTGAGGTGGCCGCCCAGGTGTTCCTGACCAACGGGGCGACGGCCCTGCAGTACGGCGGCGGCCAGGGCACCCCGGCGCTGCGGGAGCAGCTGACCCAGGTCCTGCAGGCCGAGGCCATCAGCGCCCGGGCCGACGACCTGGTCGTGACGGCCGGCGGCCAGCAGGCCCTGGACCTCCTGGCGCGGCTGTTCATCAACGCCGGCGACGTGGTCCTGGCCGAGGGGCCCTCGTACGTCGGCGCGCTCAGCGCCTTCGGGCAGTACGAGCCCGAGATCGTGCACGTCCCGATGGATGCTGACGGGCTGATCCCCGAGGCCCTGTCGGACCGGCTGGACCAGATGGCCGCGCAGGGCAGGCGGGCCAAGATGCTGTACACGATCCCCAACCACCAGAACCCGGCCGGGGTGTCGCTGTCCACCGACCGGCGTCACGCCCTGCTGGCGCTGGCCGAGCGGCACGACCTGATGGTGATCGAGGACAACCCCTACGGGATGCTGGACTTCAAGAACGAGGCCCGGACCCCGCTGGTGACGCTGGCCCCGGAACGGGTGATCTACGTCGGCACGCTCTCCAAGATCTTCTCACCCGGCATGCGGGTCGGCTGGGTGCTGGCGCCCCGCTCGGTCCGGGACAAGCTGGTGCTGTTCAAGGAGGCGTCGGACCTGTGCCAGTCCAACGTGACCCAGGCGATCGCCGAGGCCTGGCTGCGGACCCAGCCGTGGCAGGACCACGTCCGGTCCTTCACCGAGCTGTACCGGGAGCGCTGCGACGCCATGCTGTCGGAGATCCAGACCGCCTTCCCCGCCGAGGCCCGGGTCGCGGCACCCACCGGCGGGATGTTCGCCTGGGTGCAGCTGCCGGCCGGCATCGACACGGGCGCGATGCTGCCCCGGGCCATCAACGCCCGGGTCGCCTACGTCCCAGGACGCGCGTTCTACGCCGGACCTGGCGGCGAGCAGCAGATGCGCCTCAACTTCAGCTACGCCACCGCCGAGCGGATCCGCGAGGGCATCCGCCGCCTGGGCAAGCTCGTCAACGACGAGATGTCCCTGCTCGAGGCCTTCGGCCGCTAGGAGCCCCACCATGGAACCGCTGCGCATCGCCGTCATCGCCGGGGGCCTCTCCCTGGAAAGAGAAGTAAGTCTCCACTCTGGGGCCCGGGTCACCGCGGCCCTCGAGTCCCGCGGCCACGAGGTCACGCTGCTGGACGTCGACTCCCAGGTCATCGACCGGATCGAGGAGATGAAGCCCGACGTCGCCTACCTGGCCCTGCACGGGCGGATGGGTGAGGACGGGACCGTCCAGGGACTGCTGGAGCTCATCGGCGTGCCCTTCACCGGGCCGGACGCCCGCGCGTCGGCGCTGTCCTGGGACAAGGCCGTCGCGAAGGGCGTGTGGCGCCGACACGGCATCCCCACCCCCGACTGGATCTCGCTGTCCTCCGACGCCGTGCGTGACCTCGGTGCTGCCCGCGTGCTGCCGCGCGTCATCGAGCGGCTGCCCATGCCGCTCGTGGTCAAGCCGGCGCAGGGCGGCGCCAGCATGGGGGTCGGGTACGTCAACCAGGAGTCCGACCTGACCGACGCCCTCATCGGGTCGTTCCGCTACCACCCGGTCGCCGTCGTCGAGCGCTTCGTCGCAGGGACCGAGATCGCCGTGTCCATCGTGGACGGCGAGCCGCTGCCCCCCGTCGAGATCGACCTGCCGGGACGCGACTCGCACCGTCACTACGACTTCTCCGCCCGCTACACCCCCGGCGCGACGACGCTGCACGCCCCCGCACGCCTTCCCGCCGACGTCCTGGACGCCGCCACCGCGGCGGCCGTCCTGGCCTACGAGGAGTGCGGCGCCCGCCACGTCACACGGGTGGACATGATCGTGGACCCCGACGGGCAGCCATGGCTGCTCGAGCTCGACACCTGTCCGGGGATGACCGAGACGTCGTTGCTGCCCGCCGCAGCCGAGGCCGCGGGCGAGAGCTTCCCCTCACTCTGCGAACGGATCGTGGCCGCCGCGATCAGCTGACCTGGGAAAATGCCGTCAGACGGCGTCTACGGCGAGATACGGCGACGGCCCATACCAAGGTATGGGCCGTTCGCACGCTGAACACGGGTCAGGGCATCCCGTCAGCCGGCGAGCAGGTCCTGACCGCTCCCACGACCCAGGATGTCGAGCAGCCGCTCGAGGTCCTCGCCGCCCGCGAACTCGATCACCACCCGACCCCGCTTCAGCGAGCCCTTGATCTGGACCTTGGTGGCGAGCGCGTCGACCAGCCGCTCCTCCACGTGGGCGAAGCTCGTCGCGCGTCGCTTCTTCGCCGCAGCCGCCAGCTCGCCCATCGCAGCGTCGGCGTCGCGTGCCTGCCGCTCGCTCACCGCGCGGACCAGCTCCTCGGTCGCGCGGACGCTCAGCCCCTCCATCACGACCTGCTGGGCGATGCGCTCCTGGTCCTCGACCTCACCCAGGCCCAGGATCGCGCGCGCATGACCGGCGGACAGCGCGCCGCCCATGACCAGCTCCTGGACCGACTCCGGGAGGGCCAGCAGCCGCAGGCTGTTCGAGATCGCCGACCGCGACTTGCCCAGCTTCGTGGCCAGGGCGTCGTGGGTCAGCTCGAAGTCGTCCAGCAGCTGGCGGAAGGCCAGCGCCTCCTCGATGGCGTCCAGGTTCGCGCGGTGCAGGTTCTCGACCAGCGCCTCGGTCAGCAGCTGGGCGTCCTCCGTGTGGCGGACGACCACGGGCACCTCGGCCAGGGCCGCCAGCTTGGCGGCACGGAACCGACGCTCGCCCGCGATGATCTGGAAGCCGCCGCGGGGGAGGGGGCGAGCCACGATCGGCTGCAGCATGCCCACCTCCTTCAGGCTGTGGGCGAGCTCGGCCAGAAGGGTCTCGTCGAACCGGTCGCGTGGCTGCCTGGGGTTCGGGTGCAGCTCGCTGAGGGGAACCGTCACCAGCCCCGACTGGCCGGGTCCTGCCGAGGGGATGAGTGCGCCCAGGCCCCGTCCGAGGCCGCCCTGCTTGCTCATGTCACAACTTTCTTCCGCTGGCGGTGTGGCGCTCAGGCCACCTGGTTGCGTGCTGCCGTCCGGGTGTCCAGACGCTGCACGACCTCGCGTGCCAGGCGCCGGTAGGCCATGGCGCCCCGCGAGGCGGGGTCGAACTGCGTGATCGGCTGGCCGAACCCCGGGGCCTCTGCCAGGCGCACCGTCCGTGGGATGCGTGCGTCGAAGACCCGGTCCCCGAAGTGGGCACGCACCTCCTCGACGACCTGGTTGCTCAGGTTCGTGCGGCTGTCCATCATCGTCAGCACGAAGCCGGTCATCTCCAGCTCGGGGTTCAGCTGGTCCTGGATCAGCTCGGCGTTACGACGAAGGGCACCCAGCCCCTCCAGCGCGAAGTACTCGCACTGGATCGGCACGATGACGCCGTCTGCGGCGGTGAGCGCGTTGACGGTCAGCAGGCCCAGGCTGGGCGGGCAGTCGATGATGATGACGTCATAGCGGTCACGTGCCTTGTCCAGCGCACGGCCCAGCTTGTGCTCGCGGCTGTAGGCGCTGACCAGCTCGACCTCGGCCCCTGCCAGGTCGATGTTGGCCCGTACCAGGTCCAGGCGGGGCTGCGCCGTCGCGACGACCGCATCGGCGACGGGCATGTCGTCCACCAGCACGTCGTACACCGAGGGCTCCCCGGGGGCGGCCCGGTGCCCCAGCCCGGAGCTGGCGTTCCCCTGGGGATCGAAGTCCACGAGGAGGACCGCGAGCCCCTGCTCGGCCAGCGCTGCGGACAACGAGACGGCGGTCGTCGTCTTGCCCACGCCGCCCTTCTGGTTGGCGATCGCCAGGATCGTGGCCTGTGCGTACCGCAGCGGGCCACCGGGGGCGGCCTCGTCGTGCACGGCCGGGGTGTCATGTTCCACGTGGAACTCCTTCACGAACGCTTGCCGCCCAACGGGTTCGACTGCGGGATGCCGTCGCGGCGCGGGATACCGCGAGGCGGACCGCCGGACGCCACGATGCTAACAAGGACGGTGCCACGATCTGATGATCCGATCCGCTGCGTCCCGGTCTCCTTCATGCGCAGCCGGCCGGACCCGCGCTGGAAGTACCCGCGCTCCTGGTCGATGGACGGCCCCTTCACGACCTCCAGGCGACCACGTGCGCGCAGGAAGCCCCGCGCCAGCTCCGCCACGATGTCCAGCCTGGCCAGGGCCCGGCTGACGACACCGTCGAACAGACCGCGGAAGTCCTCGTCCTGGGCCAGGTCCTCCGCTCGCCCCGCGACCGCGCGGGCGTTCTCCAGACCGAGGATCTCGATGAACTCGTTGACGGCGTCGACCTTCTTCTGCCGTGCGTCGATCAGCGTCCAGCCCACGTGGGGACGGATGATCGCGGCGGCAAGACCGGGAAGGCCACCGCCCGTGCCCAGGTCGATCCAATGCTGGCCATCACCGGGGCCGACGGCCTCGATCACCGCCACGCACTCGGGGATGTGCACGGTGTGCAGGAGCTCGCGGTCCCGCGCGCTCACGAGGTTGTGCGGGGACTCCGCGATGAGGGTGCCGAGGAGCGTCAGCTGCTCAGCCTGGGAAAGGGGCGTTCCACGTGAAACGCGGGACAGGTTGCCCTCGTCAGGCAACTGCTGTCCCGCGTCGTCCACGTGGCCATCGTCGCTGGCCATCGTCATGTTCCGTTCGTGTGGGGTTCGCCTACTCGGCGGGTCGGATGACCACGCGGCGCCGGGGCTCAGCGCCCTCGCTGGCAGAGGTGACGCCGCCGGCGGCTGCCGCCAGGTCGTGCATCATCTTGCGCTCGTAGGCATCCATCGGCTCGAGCTTCACCGGGGCGTCGGTCTCGCGGACCTCGGCGATGGCGTCGCGGCAGCGCTCGCGGAGCTTCTCGAGCTGCCGTGCGCGGTAGCCCTCCACGTCGACCCGGACGTGGGTGCGCCGCTCGGTCTGACGCTGGACGGAGGAGCGGACGAGCTCCTGCAGTGCGTCCAGCGTGGCGCCACGACGACCGATCAGCAGGCCGCTGCCCACGTCCTGGACCGTGACCGTCGCCTGGTTCTCCTGGACCTCGATCTCGATGTCGCCCGGCAGGTCGAGGATGTCGAGGAGACCCTCGACGAAGTCAGCGGCAAGGTCCGCATCCTCGTCCAGCATCTCGACCTCGATGATCTCCTCGTCCTCGCTGGGCTGGATCTCTGTCTCGGTGCTCACGGTGAGCCCCCTTCGTCTGTGCAGGTCCCCGACGCATGGCGGGGACGTGGCGGATGGTGAACTGTGCGCGCTAGGAGCTGCGCTTGGGGTCTGTCGCCCCGGTGCCCGACGGCTTGGTCGCCTCGGCGCCTGAACCCTTGCCGCGCGGTGCCGCGTTGCGTGGGGACTTGGTCTGGGACTTCGGTGCCTTGCCCTTGGGTGCACCGCCCTTCGGGGCCTTGCCGCTCTGTCCCTTCGGTGTCGTCGTGCCGTTCCCGTTCGTGGACGGCTTCTCGGCGGCCTTCGCCTTCTTCGCGATCGTGGCGCTGTCGTCGGCCGTGCCGGTCCGCTTCGCCTTCCGCTCCTCAGCCGCCTGGGCCTCGGCCTTCTCGACCTGCTTGAAGATGACGTACTGCTGTCCGATGGTCCAGACGTTCGTGGTGACCCAGTACAGGACGACACCGATGGGGAAGGTGAACGACAGGTACCCCAGGAACACGGGCATGATGTAGAGCATCAGCTTCTGCGCCTGCGCCTGCTCGGCGGAGCCCTGGGTGTTCCGGGCCTGCATCTGCTTCTGCGAGTAGTAGGTCGTCGCGACCTGCAGGACGACCAGCGCCAGCGCGCCGATCTCGAAGCCCTGGCTGGCCGTGCCGGCGAGGGAGTCGATCCCGAAGAACGGCGCGGTCGCCAGCTCCTCGACCCGACCGTCCTGCAGCACGTTGAACAGCGCCAGGAAGATCGGCATCTGCAGGATCAGGGGGAGGCAGCCACCCACGGGGTTCACCTGGTGCTCCTGGTAGAGCGCCATCTGCGCCTCGCGCTCCTTCTCCTTGAGCTTCTTGTAGCGCTCCGGGTCGGTCTTCATCATCGACCGGTCCGCCTTGTACTTCTCCTTGATGCGCTTCAGCTCGGGCTGGATCTCCTGCATCGCACGCATGGACTTCGTCTGCCGGACCATCAGCGGGATCAGGAAGATGCGCACCGTGACGGTCAGCAGGATGATCGACAGCCCCCAGGCGTAGCCGCCGGCGATCGGCTCCATCAGCCCCTCGTACAGGCGCAGGATGGCTTCCAGGCCGTCGATCAGGCCGTTCCAGATGCTTGAGAAGAATGACATCGTGTTACTCCTCGACCAGGCCGGCGCCAGGGGGGTCGGCGTCGACGTCGTCGGTGGTGGGGCGAGGGGGGACCGGGTCGATGCCCGTTCCGCCCCAGGGATGACAGCGGCTCAGCCGGCGGATGGTCAGCCAACCGCCTTTGATGCCACCGTGGACGCGCACGGCCTCCAGGCCGTAGGCGGAGCACGTCGGGTGGTAGCGGCAGGTGTCCTGCCGCTTCGGCACGAGCCGGTACAACCTGATGAGCCCGATCAGGAGGAGGGAGAGGGGCGAGCGGGACCTGGACCCATCGTACGAACGTGTGTTCGATCTCATCGGGGGCGCGACGCAGCGCGCCGGACGGCGCCGTTGATGGAGGTCTGGACCTCACTGTGCAGGTGCACCAGCGGGGTCTGGGCGGCGCCGGCCTTGGCGGTGACCACCAGGTCGTGCCCGGTGGGGATGGTGGCCTGGCGCAGGCACTCGCGGAGAAGCCGCTTGGCCCGGTTGCGGGTCACGGCGTTGCCGACGCGGCGGCCGGCGACGACGGCGACCCGGCTGGGGACGGCGTCCCCGCGGGAGCGGGCATGGGTGACGACGTGGGCCGTCCCCGATCCTGTGCGGGCAGCGAAGACGTCCCTGATGTCCGCTGAGGACGTGAGACGACGGTGACCTGCCACGGCTACACGGTATCGGGGTCCGACCCCGGCGACCTAGGCCGTCAGCTTCTTGCGGCCCTTGGCGCGACGGGCCTTGATGATGCGGCGGCCGCTGGGGGTGGCCATGCGGGCACGGAAGCCGTGCTTCTTGGCCCGGCGACGGATGTTGGGCTGGAACGTGCGCTTCATGGGGGTGACCTCTGTGTTGGATGGTGCCGGCCCTGCGTCGGTGTCACCGTGACCCGGCCGGGTCATGACAGACTGCAGGTGGCTGGGAAGGAGGAGCCTGGAGGCCCGACGGGCGGCATGGCATGGGAACAGCCACGCCCGCGCGTGTCGCCACAGTGTAGGTAGCCCCCCAGCACGGCGTCAACCGGCCTCATGACCCACTTGTCGGCCCCCCATCGGCGACCCTAGACTCCGCCACCACGCCTTCCTTCGGCTCCTCGAGCGCCCCAGCCCCTCCGGCACACCCATGGCCTGCACATCCACACCCTGTGGACAACGTTGTGGACGACGGTTCGGTGAACGGCAGTATGGGGCGGCGTCCGACCGTCCCCACATCGATCCCAAGCGAGCGTGACCGCCTGATGGAGCAGAAGCCCCCCGACCTCCCCCAGGTGTGGAAGACGGCGGTGGAGGCTCTGGCGCAGCACGTCCCCAGCGCGGCCCAGCTGGCCTGGCTGAACGAGACCGATCCGATCGGCCTGTCCGACGGCGTCTTCGTCCTCTCCGCACCGCACGACTTCGCCCGCGAGCAGCTGAAGCGGCGCTACCAGGGCGAGCTGGACCGCGCACTCAGCGAGGCCCTGGGCGAGCCGGTCACCGTCATCATCACCGTCCGCCCTGAGGTCGTGGGCAGCGCGACCAACGTGGGCGACCCGGCGCTGCCGGAGGACGAGCCGCTGGACCCCGTGCTGGACGAGCCGTCCATGCAGGAGGTCGCCACCAGGGGCGGCAACGGGCTGGACAACGTCACACCCCTGCCGATGGCGAACCTGTCGGACAAGTACGTCTTCGAGCGCTTCGTGATCGGGCCGAGCAACCGCTTCGCACACGCGGCGGCGTTCGCGGTCGCCGAGGCCCCCGCCAAGGCCTACAACCCGTTGTTCATCTACGGCGGCTCCGGCCTGGGCAAGACCCACCTGCTGCAGGCCGTCGGGCACTACGCGGGGAAGCTGTACCCCCGCACCCGTATCACCTACGTGACCAGCGAGCAGTTCACCTCCGAGTTCATCGAAGGGGTGCGCAGCGGACAGCAGGCCAGCTTCCAGCGCCGCTACCGCGACATCGACATCCTCCTGATCGACGACATCCAGTTCCTGGAGAAGGCCGAGCGCACCCAGGAGGAGTTCTTCCACACCTTCAACGCGCTGCACCACGCCGAGAAGCAGATCGTCCTGACCTCCGACCGGCCACCACGCCGGCTGGAGCGGCTGGAGGAGCGACTGCGGACCCGCTTCGAGATGGGCCTGCTGACCGACGTCCAGCCCCCGGACCTCGAGACGCGGCTCGCGATCCTGCGGCGCAAGGCCGACGTGGACGCCGTCGAGGTCCCCGGCCCGGTGCTCGAGCTGATCGCCAGCCGGATCTCCACCAACATCCGTGAGCTCGAGGGCGCCCTCATCCGCGTGATCGCGGCGGCCAGCCTGTCCAAGCGCCCGGTGACGATGTCCCTGGCCGAGACGGCGCTGAAGGACGTCTTCCCCGACTCGCGCAGCGGGCAGATCACCCCCGAGCTGATCATGGACGAGACGTCGTCCTACTTCGGCTTCTCCGTCGAGGAGCTCTGCTCGTCCAAGCGCACCCGCGCCCTCGTCAACGCCCGTCAGATCGCCATGTACCTGACGCGCGAGCTCACCGAGCTGTCCCTGCCCAAGATCGGCGAGGCATTCGGCGGTCGCGACCACTCCACGGTCATCCACGCCAACAAGAAGATCCAGGCGCTGATCAAGGAGCGGCCGCAGACCTTCGAGCAGATCCAGGACCTGACGGGCCAGATCAAGGTCCGCGCTCGTGGCTAGGCCACACGCGAAGCTCGTGGCCAGGCGTCCACACCCACCTGTGGACAGGATGCGCACAACTCTGGTCTACGCACACGCATCCGTGCAGACTGTGCCCGACACACAAGGCGTCAACGGAATTACACGTCCGCCGCACAGGCTGCCAACAGGCCACTGCACAGGCCCAAACGACCTCTGACCTGCGGCGACACCACTTGTCCACAGCGTTTCGTCGCCCCTACAGCAACTACTAGATCTATAGATCTTCAAAACCACCCCTTAACCGCGGACCCCGCGACCGGTGGATATCCGACAGGAGCAACCATGAAGTTCCGTGCTGAGCGCACCGAGTTCGAAGAGGCCATCAAGTGGGTCCAGCGCACGGTCGGCGAGCGCGTGAGCTTCCCGGCCATGGCCGGGATCAAGATGAGCCTGGCCGGTGACACCCTGACGCTGTCCTCCACCAACGGGCAGGTCGACTCCGAGCTGACCCTCGCTGTCCAGGGCGAGCGTGACGGCGGTGCGCTGGTGTCGGGCAAGCTCCTGTCCAACGTCGTCCACCTGCTGCCCAACGACGCCGTCGAGCTGGACGTCGAGGGCGACAGCCTGCACATCCGCTGTGGCCGTGCCAGCTTCGAGCTGCGCCTGATGATGCTGGAGGACTTCCCGTCCCTGCGTCAGCCCGCAGAGGGTGCCTCCTCCGCCACGCTGAAGGCCGACGAGTTCGCCTCGCTGGTCGGGCAGGTCGCGAAGTCGGCCAGCACCGAGGACGCGCGTGCGGTCCTGACCGGCATCAAGCTCGAGGCCAGCAACGGTGCCTTCACCGCCGCCGCGACGGACTCCTACCGCCTTGCCGTCCGCACGATCCCGTGGGACGGCTCCGGCGAGATGGAGGCGCTGGTCTCGCGCCGTGCCCTGGACCAGGCCCGCAACGCCGCGGACATGCTGGGCAGCGAGGTCCGGCTGGTCCTCGAGCCCAGCTACGCCACCTTCGAGTTCGCCGACCGCCGGCTGGTCTCGACCCTCATCGAGGGCAAGTACCCCGACTACCGCCAGCTGCTGCCCCCCGGGTTCGAGCGGCGCATCCGCGTGGACCGTCAGGCCCTCACCGAGGTCGTCCGTCGTATCGCCGTGGTCGGCGAGGCCGACAAGGCCATGACCCCCGTGATCCTGGAGATGGCCGGCAACAGCATCATCGTCCGCGCCGACTCCACCGAGGCCGGGCAGGCCCAGGAGTCCCTGCCGGTCGAGCTCGAGGGCGAGCCGATGACCATCGCGTTCAACCCGCGCTTCCTCATCGACGGTCTGGACGCCGTGGGTGGTGACCAGGTGATGCTCGAGTTCCGCGACGAGCTGAAGCCCGCGATCATCAAGCCGCCGGCGGCCGAGCAGGGCGACGACGCCCCGCAGGACTTCACCTACCTGCTGATGCCGGTCCGGGTCTGACCTCCGTGGCCCCCCGCGTCGACCCACCGCTGGTGGGCCGCCCGCGCGTGTCGGCCACCACCACCTGATGCGCCTGGAGACCCTCCAGCTGCTCGACGTCCGCAACTACGAACGGCTGGACCTCGAGCTGCAGCCGGGCGTGTCGATGTTCATCGGCCCGAACGCCCAGGGGAAGACCAACCTGCTGGAGGCCACCAGCTACCTGGCGCTGGGCCGCAGCCATCGGGTGTCCACCGACGCGGCGCTGATCCGCATGGGGACCGAGGCGGCCGTGATCAGGGCCGAGGCCCGCAGCGACGACGAGCAGCGGATCGCCGTCAGCCTGGAGCTGCGGCAGGGACGCAACCGGGCCCAGCTGAACGGACAGCCCCAGCAGCGCATCCGCGACGTGTTCGGGCTGATCCGCTCGGTGCTGCTGGCGCCGGAGGACCTGACGTTGGTGCGGGGTGACCCCGGTGACCGCCGACGGTTCCTCGACGACCTGCTGGGTGGACGGCGCGCCAGCTACATCGGCATCCGCTCGGACCTCGACCGTGCGCTGACGCAGCGCAACGCGATCCTGAAGGACGCCCGTGGTGGCGGCCGGTTGCAGCGTGACGTCCTGGAGGTGTGGACCGACACCTACGTCAACACCGCCGGACCGGTGCTGGCTGCCCGGATCGCTGCGGTGCACGCCCTGGCCGACCCGCTGCGCGACGCCTACGCCGACCTGGTCGCCGACAGCCCGGCCCACGACGTCGACCGTCTGCCCGTCGTCCGCTACGAGCTGTCCCACGGTCGGGCCGTCGACGGCGTGACGGGCAGCCCGATCCCGGACCCCGCCGAGCTGGCCGAGGAGCTGCGACAGGCCCTCGACGAACGGCTGGACGACGAGCTGCGTCGCGGGATGACCCTGGCCGGTCCGCACCGTGACGAGCTGTACCTGGGCATCGGGCCCCTGCCCGCCAAGGGGTACGCCAGCCACGGCGAGCAGTGGTCGGTGGCGCTGGCGCTGAAGCTCGCCGCCCATGCCGTGATCGCCGAGGTCGGGGACCAGCCGATCGTCCTGCTCGACGACGTGTTCGCCGAGCTGGACGACCACCGCCGCCGTCGGCTGGCCGAGCGCTGCGCCGCCTTCGACCAGGTGCTCGTCACGTCCGCGGTCGGCACCGAGGTGCCGCTGGACGGGATGCGCTTCGACGTGCGCGGCGGTACGGTCACGCCCCGCTGATCCGCCGCTGATCCGAGCCCTGGAAGGGAAGGTTGCACGTGAAGCAGGGACGTCCGCGCCGCCCCGACCCGCAGCCCCTCGGCCGCGCGCTGGACGAGCTGGTGCTGCGCCGCCGCTGGGCCGGCCGCCTGGACGGTGCCCGCATCTTCGACATGTGGGACGAGGTCGCGGGCGAGGAGATCTCGGCCCACGCCACCCCGGTCCGGCTGCACGGCGGCGTGCTGGTCATCGGTGCGCACGACGCCGGCTGGGCGACCCAGCTGCGGTACTTCACCTCCGACATCCAGGCCCGGGCGAACTCCCTGATGGGCCCGGACACGGTGCGCAGCATCCAGATCGTGGTGCAGCGTCCCACGTGATGCGGTCCCGCGCGGTTGTCAAATCGCTCTGACCTGCATGAACGCGTCCTGGCGCGACCTGCGGGGCTGAAGGGGTCAGCGTGCTAGTCTGGGCATCCAGCTAGGTACGACCGCACACACGCGCCGGAACGCGTCGTTCGGAGCGGTGAGCGAGGCCCCCTCGACCGGCTCGGTGTTGTCGTGCGGGCGGGCCCCAGATGGCTACCGGGAGGCAGCACGTGGCAACGGACGAGACCGAGGGCGTTGAGGGCACGCAGGCGCCCGACCAGCCGAAGCCACCGACGCGGGAGGCCAACCAGCACGACTACAGCGCCTCCGACATCACGGTCCTGGAGGGGCTCGAGGCCGTCCGGAAGCGTCCGGGCATGTACATCGGCTCGACCGGTCTGCGGGGCCTGCACCACCTGGTGTGGGAGATCGTGGACAACTCCGTCGACGAGGCCATGGCCGGCCGGTGTGACAGCATCGACGTGACCCTGCTGGCCGACGGGGGCATCCGCGTGGTCGACGACGGGCGTGGGATCCCGGTGCTGGAGCACCCGACCCAGAAGAAGTCCACGCTCGAGGTCGTCCTGACGGTGTTGCACGCCGGCGGGAAGTTCGACAACCAGGCCTACGCGGTGTCCGGTGGCCTGCACGGCGTCGGCATCTCCGTCGTCAACGCCCTGTCCAGCCACCTGATCGCCGAGGTCCGTCGTGACGGCCACCTGTGGCGTCAGAGCTTCCGGCGCGGCGCGCCCGACGGCCCGATCGAGAAGGTCCGTCCGATGGCGGAGGGGGAGGGGACCGGCACCTCCATCACCTTCTGGGCCGACGAGCAGATCTTCGAGAGCACCGAGTTCAACTGGGAGACGCTGACGACGCGGTTCCGCGAGACGGCGTTCCTGACGGCGGGCCTGCGGATCACCGTCACCGACGAGCGCGAGGGTCGGCTGGAGGAGGACGGCAGCATCCGCAGCCTGGAGTTCCTGGCCGAGGGTGGGCTCAGCGACTTCGTCCGGCACCTGAACGCCACCAAGAAGACCGAGGTGCACGAGGAGGTCATCGCCTTCACGGGCTCCGAGCAGCACGAGACCCAGGGCATGGCCGAGGTCGACATCGCCCTGCAGTGGTCCAGCGAGTACCACGAGTCGATCCACTCCTTCGCCAACACCATCAACACCCACGAGGGCGGGACACACGAGGAGGGGTTCCGTGCGGCCATGACCTCGGTCGTGAACCGGATGGCCAAGGAGATCGGTGTGCTGCCCGTCAAGGGCAAGGAGGCCATCGAGAGCCTCGAGGCCGGCGACATCCGTGAAGGCCTGACGGCGGTCATCTCCGTCAAGCTGGGCGACCCCCAGTTCGAGGGGCAGACGAAGACCAAGCTGGGCAACACCCACATCCGCAGCTTCGTGCAGCGCACGGTCAACGAGCACCTGAAGATCTGGTTCGAGGAGCACCCGGTCGAGACCAAGCGCATCTTCGCCAAGGCCATCAGCGCCGCGCAGGGTCGTCTGGCTGCACGCCAGGCGCGGGACCTGACCCGCCGCAAGGGCCTGCTGGAGGGCTCCTCGCTGCCGGGGAAGCTGGCGGACTGCCAGTCCCGCATCCCCGAGGAGTGCGAGATCTTCATCGTCGAGGGTGACTCGGCCGGCGGCACCTCCAAGCAGGCGCGCAAGCGCGAGTTCCAGGCCATCCTGCCGATCCGCGGGAAGATCCTGAACGTCGAGAAGGCGGGCCTGACCAAGATCCTCGAGAACAAGGAGATCCAGGCCCTCATCACCGCCATCGGCACGGGCATCGGTGAGGAGTTCGACATCACCAAGGCCCGGTACCACAAGGTCGTGATGCTGATGGACGCCGACGTCGACGGCGCCCACATCCGCACCCTGGTGCTGACGTTCCTGTTCCGCTACATGCGTGAGCTGATCGAGGCCGGCTACGTCTACATCGCCCAGCCGCCGCTGTACCAGATCCAGCCGAAGGGCTCGAAGTCCAAGAAGTCGATCCGCTACGCCCTGAACGACCGCGAGCGCGACCGCATCGTGGAGGAGCTGACCACCGACGGCGGCAAGAAGCCCGAGATCGGTCGGCTGAAGGGTCTGGGCGAGATGGACGACTACCAGCTCGAGATCACGACGATGGACCCGGCGACCCGCAAGATGCTGCAGGTCACCCTCGACGACGCCGCCGCGGCGGACCAGATGTTCTCGATCCTGATGGGCGACGACGTCCCGGCGCGTCGTGACTTCATCGTCCGCAACGCCAACAACGTGGAGTTCCTCGATGTCTGACACGTCAACGCCCGGCGACGGCACGGCAGAGGACGAGCCGTTCGTCGAGACCTTCGAGCCCGTCGAGATCGAGGACGAGCTGCAGAAGTCCTACATCGACTACGCGATGTCGGTCATCGTCGGTCGTGCCCTCCCCGACGTCCGCGACGGGCTGAAGCCGGTGCACCGCCGCATCCTGTTCTCGATGTGGGAGGGCGGGATGCGTGCCGGCACGCAGCACCGCAAGTCCGCCGCCGCGGTCGGCGACGTGATGAAGAAGTACCACCCGCACGGTGACTCCTCGATCTACGACGCGCTGGTGCGCATGGCCCAGCCGTGGGCGATCCGCTACCCCCTGATCGAGGGCCACGGCAACTTCGGCTCCGTCGACGGCGACCCGCCCGCGGCGATGCGCTACACCGAGGCCCGGCTGTCCCCCCTCGCCATGGAGCTGCTCCGTGACATCGAGGAGGACACGGCCGACTTCGTCGACAGCTACGACGGCAGCGAGGAGGAGCCCCTCGTCCTGCCCTCACGCTTCCCGAACCTGCTGGTCAACGGCTCGGCCGGCATCGCGGTGGGCATGGCCACCAACGTGCCGCCGCACAACCTCAACGAGATCAGCGACGCCGTGATCGCCACGATCGCCGACCCCGACATCACGCTGGACCGGCTGATGGAGATCGTGCCCGGCCCGGACTTCCCGACCGGCGCGCTGATCATGGGGGTCACCCCCATCCGCGAGGCCTACGAGACCGGCCGCGGCTCCATCCGCATGCGTGCGATCGTCGACATCGAGGAGACGCCGACCGGTGGCGAGCGGCTGGTGGCCACCGAGCTGCCCTACCAGGTCAACAAGGCCAACCTGGCCCTCAAGATCGCCGAGCTGGTCAACACCAAGCGGATCACCGGCATCCGGGACATCCGCGACGAGTCCAACCGCCAGGGCAACCGCCTTGTCATCGAGCTGAAGCGCGACGCCAACGCACAGGTCGTGCTGAACCAGCTGTACAAGATGACCCAGCTGCAGGACACCTTCGGCGTCATCAACCTGTCGCTGGTCAACGGCGTGCCTCGCACGATGGGTCTGAAGGACACCATCGTCAACTACATCGACCACCAGATCGTGGTCATCACCCGCCGGACGGAGTACCGGCTGCGCAAGGCCCGCGAGCGCTCCCACGTCCTCGAGGGCCTGATCGTCGCCCTGGACAACCTGGACGACGTCATCGCGCTGATCCGCGCGTCCTCCAGCGCCGAGGCCGCGCTGACCGGGCTGATGGAGACCTACTCCCTCTCCGAGATCCAGGCCCAGGCCATCCTCAACCTGCCCCTGCGACGCCTGGCCGCCCTCGAGCGCCAGCGCATCCAGGAGGAGTACGCCGAGCTGCAGGCGCGCATCGCCGACCTCGAGGACATCCTCGCCAACCCCCAGCGCATCCGCGACATCATCGTGGAGGAGCTGACGGAGATCCGTGACAAGTTCGGCGACGCCCGCCGGACCCGCATCCTGCCCGGTGAGGGGGACCTCGACATCGAGGACCTGATCCCCGAGGAGGAGATCGTCGTCACGATCACCCAGGGCGGCTACATCAAGCGGGTGAAGGCCAGCGAGTACCGGACCCAGCGCCGTGGCGGGAAGGGCATCTCCTCGGGTGGCCTGCGTGACGAGGACATCATCTGGGACCTGTTCTCGACCTCGACCCACCACTGGGTCCTGTTCTTCACCTCGACCGGCCGGATGCACCGCATCAAGGCGTGGCAGATCCCCGAGAAGAGCCGCACGGCCAAGGGCGTCTACATGGCGAACGTGCCGGGCCTGGAGCTGCAGAAGGACGAGGTCGTCCGCACGGTCGTCCACCTGGAGAACCTGCAGGAGGAGGGACGCCACCTGCTGTTCACGACCCGCAACGGGATCGTGAAGCGCACGCGGCTGGAGGAGTACGACTCGCCCCGGTCGACGCTGATCGCCATCAACCTGCGCGAGGGTGACGAGCTGATCGACGTGCGCCTGACCACGGGCGACGACGAGGTCATCCTCGTCAGCGCCGCGGGCCAGTCCATCCGCTTCAAGGAGACCGACGCACGCACGATGGGACGCTCGGCGTCCGGCGTGAAGGGCATCGACCTCAGCGACGACGACCACGTCCTGGCCTGCGCGATCACCGAGGAGGAGGGCTACCTCGTCGTCGTCACCGAGGAGGGCTTCGGCAAGAAGACCCCCCTGGAGCGCTACCCCACGCAGAAGCGGGGCGGCAAGGGCGTGCGGACGGTCAAGCTGACCCCGACCAAGGGCGGGCTGATGGGTGCGCTGGTCGCCGCCTACGAGCAGGAGATCTTCGTCGTCACCGACCGCGGCACCATCATCCGGATGGACGTCGCCGACATCCGACCCACCGGACGCTCCGCCCAGGGCGTGCGGATCATGACGCCCACCGCCGGCGCCAAGGTCGTCAGCGTCGCCAAGGTGATGGATCTGGAGAACGGCGACGACGACGGGCCGGGCCTCGACGACGTCGAGGGCTCCGAGGACTCCGACGACTGATCGACCACTGCTGGGCTGGCCGATCGGCCCCGCACCACCACGACCACAAGGTTAGACTCACCACACCATGTCGACGACTCAGCGCGCCAACACCCGCAAGGGTGGCGTGACCAAAGCTTCCCAGCCTGCCCGCGAACGAGTGCGGACGGGCCAGGTCGTCCGTCGCCGTGCGACGATCCGACGCGTCGATCCCTGGTCGGTGCTGAAGCTCTCGGTGATCTTCTACTTCTGCTTCCTGCTGGTCGTCATGCTGGGTCTCAGCGTGTTCTGGTCGGTCGTGCTGCGGATCGGTGTCCTCGACACCCTCACCAGCTTCCTGGACGACCTGCAGCTGACCCTGGTGATCAACGGGTCCAACATCGCCCGCGCGATCTTCCTGCTGGGCCTGCTGAACGTCGTGCTGTGGACCGGCATCAACGTGTTCCTGGCGTTCCTGTACAACCTCGTCGCCGATCTGCTGGGAGGCCTACGGATCGAGATGGCGAGCGAGGAGTAGTCGCCGTACACTTCCCGCTCCGTGCGGCGCGACAGCGTCGCCCACGGGCCATTAGCTCAGGCGGTTAGAGCGCACCCCTGATAAGGGTGAGGTCCGAGGTTCAAGTCCTCGATGGCCCACAAGAACACACGGCCTGTCCCTCCCGGGGCAGGCCGTTCTCGTTGCCGCCCTCGTCGCCCTCACCCCGTGCGAGTGACCCACCCCTCCGTGCGAGTGACCACACGGGTGGGGACCGTGTCCCCGGGTGGGGCGCGTGTGACGTGAGGGGTCTGCTGTGGGACGCAGCCCGCCGCGGCGGGGTCACTCGCACGGGCGGGATGGTCACTCGCAGGGTGGAGGGGCCCGGCTAGAGTGTCCAGCCAGACCGACACACGAGCCCGCGCCGCGCGGGTGGAGGGAAACCCTGATGAAGAAGCTCCTGCTGCTGCTCGCTGCCGTCACCGCCGGCGCCCTGGCCCTGAAGCGCCAGCGCGACATGGAGCTGGACGAGGCGATCTGGGAGGAGCCCCGCGACCTGTAGCGGGTCCTGACCCCCGGTCCGGGCGAACGGTCGGCGAACCTGGCATCGCCGTGTACCCTGTTCGGACCAATCCGGGGCCATAGCTCAGTTGGTAGAGCGCCGTCTTTGCATGGCGGATGTCGGCGGTTCGATTCCGCCTGGCTCCACGGTCACCACGGCCGCCTGCGTCACCCGCAGGCGGCCGTCGTCGTTCCCCCGCCGGCGTGGCAGGCTTGGAGACGTGATGAAGCGCATCGTGCAGCTCGGGATCCTGGTCGCACTCGGTGCGGCCTTCGCCGGCGCGATCCCGGTCGAGTACGTCCTGGCCCCGCTGCTGGGCCTGTTCATCTACTCCATGGGGGTGGCGTCCCTGGGCTCGCTGAAGCGCGGCGCCGCCCACATCCCCGACGGGCCGCCCGAAGCTGTCGACCCGGTGCAGGAGCGCGTCACCTACTGGTGCGGCGGCTGCGGGGCCGAGCTGCTGCTCCTCGTCCGCGGCTCAGCGACCAACCCGCGGCACTGCGGCGAGAAGATGCACGAGCGCCGCGAGGTCCCCCACCTGGGCTGACGCCCGCCATCCACAGGGTTGTCCACAGGTGTGCACAACCTCACACGTGTGGAGTTCCATCCCTGTGGTTCAGTCCACAGCTGGGGACAACGGTGTGGACAACCTCACCGCCACTGGCTGAGGACGCCCAGACCGCCGGCCATGAAGACGAAGCCTCCGATGATCCAGTAGTTCCCGCCGGGAAGGAACCCGGGGAAGATGTAGTTCAGCAGGATCACGAAGATCCCGATCCCGATGAGGGCCGTGCCCAGGATCGGGACCCACCGGGGGCTCGGCGCCGGCTTGGCCGGGGTGGGCGGGATGTAGCTGTCGCGCTTGGACTTGGACTTGGGCACGTCGGTACCTCGGGCTGTGGTCGGCATGGACGCGCGCGGAAACGGGCGTCCGGATCTGCGTGAAGGGTACAGGGGCGACCGCCGGACCGGACAGCGTGCGTCCCAGCCCACCGGGCTACTCTCGCCACGCGTGCTCTTCCCCGGAGCCCTCCGACTCCGTCCCGTCCCGAGAGGTTGCCCCTTCCATGCGTCTGGCCCTGCGGTCCGTCGGCTGGCTGTTCATCGCCGCCGGTGCGCTCGTGGCGTTGTACCTGGTGTACTCGCTATACTGGACCGGCAGGTCGACGGCCGCGGCGCAGGACCGGCTGCTGGAGGCCTTCGCCGAGCAGCTGCCCGAGTTCGCCCTGGACGTCGACGAGCTGGAGCCGCTGACGTCGGACGACCCGGTCGCCGACCTGGGGACCACCCCGGTCACCGTCCCGGCCGACGTGGGTGCCGCCGTCGGGCTGATGGAGTTCGTGCGACCGGGCGCGGGGCCCGTCGTGACCGAGGACCCCGTCGTGGTGGTCGAGGGCGTCACCGTCGACGCCCTGAAGACCGGACCGGGCCGCTACCCCGGCACCGCACACCCCGGCGAGGACGGCAACTTCGCGGTGGCCGGCCATCGGACGACCTACGGCGCGCCGTTCTGGGACCTGGACCAGCTGCGCGAGGGCGACGAGATCCACGTCACCGACCGCGAGGGCGCCGTGTGGGTCTATGAGTTCACCGAGAGCCGCATCGTGCCGCCGGCGGACGTGTCGGTGCTGCAGGCCGACCCGCTGGGGTCCGGCGCGCCGATGCTGACGCTGACGACCTGCCACCCGCGGTGGTCACAGCGCGAGCGGCTGATCGTGTTCGCCGAGCTGCGGGCGGACCAGACCCCCGCTGCGTCGACCAGTCCGACAGGTGACGCACCCACCGAGATCCCGGGGGACTGACCCATGGCGACCGCTGTGAAGATCCTGCTGGGCCTGGCGCTGCTGGCCCTCGCCGTGGTCGTGCTGTTCACCTGGGTGTTCCCCTGGGTCGAGCGCAGCTTCCTGACCGACCCGACGCTGGCGCTGCTGCTGCGGGCCTGACCGTCAGGGCCGACGCAGCGTCCGGACCAGGCTGACCACCGCGAGCACCAGCGCCGACAGCGCCGCGACGATCCATGCGGTCCGGTCCGGCGGGAGGGTCGTCGCCAGCGCGACGTCGTCCATCGGCCCGGATCCACGCTCGGTGTCGGTGGGGGCAGGTGTCGCCGCGGGCGCAGCCGGCTCCTGCACGACCGCGACCTCGGTGGGTGCCGACGTGGGCACTGCCTGGACGGGCTCGACCGGTGTCCCGGGGCGGGGCATCGCCCGCAGCTGGGCATCCAGGGCCGTCCACACCTCGGGCTGCTCGAAGCCTGCCCGCCAGGCCGCGATGCCCGCCAGTCCGTGCGTGGCCACCAGCTCGGTCTTGCGCTGCAGGCTGGCCACGTCCTCGAGCCACACCCGGTGGGCCCGCCCCGCGGCGTCGGTGTAGGTGTGCAGGTCCTGCCCGGCGACCTCGTCGTACACGACGCCCTGTGAGCGCTCGGTCATCCGCGCGCCCATCGCCGCCATGCCGAGCGTCGCGTCCAGCGCGATGCCGTCGGTCGCCGAGGAGTCCTCGGCCCAGTCGCGTGAGTAGAACGGCAGACCCAGCACGACCTTCTCGGAGGGGACGCTGCGCAGGAGGAACTCGGTGGACTCCGAGACCCACTGCAGACCGGCCACTGGCCCGTCGCGCCGCAGCGTGTTGTGCTGGTCGTAGGCCATCAGCATCACGTAGTCCGCCACGCGGCCCAGGCCCTCACGGTCGAAGGCGGTGGACCAGTTGTCCAGCACCCACGTGTCGGTCATCGCGGTCACGTCGACGCTGATCACCAGGTCGGGCAGCGCCGCCTTCAGCTCGGCCACCAGGTCCGTCAGCAGGAACCGGGTGTCGTCGTGCAGGTTCTCGAAGTCCACGTTGACCCCGTCGACGCCGCTGCGGCGGGTCTCGGCGGCCACGGCCTGCACGACCTGCGCCCGCAGGGCGGGGTCACGCAGGACCGTGTCGGTCAGGTCGGGGTCGATGTGGTTGCCCAGCAGCGGCCACACCGCGATGCCCCGGTCGTGGGCGTAGGCCACCAGCTCGTCGTCGGTCGCCAGGTCCACCTCACCCGGTCGGTCGGTGTCCAGGTACCACCAGGTCGGAGAGATCACCGTCAGCCCCTGGGCCTGGTCGATCTGGGCCCGGTAGTCCGCCGAGGAGCCGCCGTACAGCCATGCCAGCGCCACGTGACCGTCCGGCCGCAGGTGCAGGGGACCGGTCACGGCACCGCTGGGGGACACCACCAGCAGCAGCGTCCAGACCAGCGCCACGACGGCAGTCCTCAGCGCCGCTGACGACACCCCTGGGACAAAGCTGCGATCATGTGACACCGACAGCGAACGTAGCAGCGTCCGGCTGCGACCGTGGCACGACGACAGGGTCTCGGCCGGCGTTGCCCATGCATGGAACAATGCGGACACACGTCGTAGGGCCACGCACCCGGCCCAGGAGATGAGGACACGGTGGCAGACCAGGAACTCAGCGCTCAGGAACGCGCCCGGCAGGCAGCACAGGCTGCCGTGGCGGCCCGCCAGGCCGCCGCACGCCACGCCGCGTCGCGACGCGCCGAGC
>JBFKGB010000007.1:0-23120 GCA_041633535.1 Euzebya sp.
CGCCCGCCGCCGCCGGTCGGGGCGGCGGTGTGCCCGGTGCGCGTGGGTCACGGTGCAGCGGGTGCATCCCGTCATCGCGCAGGACCGCGGCCATGACCACGTCGGGATGGGGGAAGCCGTGGTCGAAGTAGGTGCCGTCGGCCACCGGCGCGAAGCGGGTGCCGGCGATCCAGTACAGGTGCCGTCCGGCCGGGTCCCAGGACGGCGCCCGGTGGGCGGCGCGGTCGTCGGTGACCATGACGTGCTCGCCGGCCGCGCTGCCGTCCTCCCACAGCCGGATGGTGGCGGTGTACCAGTTGGACTCGCGGTGGCTGAAGGCCAGCCACCGGCCGTCGGGGGACCACGTGGGACCGTCGATGCCGAACGGCGAGGCAGCCACCTCGGTGACGGCATGGTCGCCGTCCAGCTCGACGACGCGCAGCCGCCCCTGCTGGTCGGTGAGGGCCACCCGCTCGCCGGTCGGGCAGACCGCCAGCTCCAGCGGGACGCCGAGGTCCAGCTCCAGACGGACCAGCAGCCCGCCGTCGCCGTGCACCTCGATCCGCTCCTCACCGCTGGTGTCGGCCACCATCACCATGCGCTGGCCGTCGGGCAGCCAGTCGATCAGCCGGTGGTTGGCCCCCTGGCGTGCACCGTGCTGCCGGGCGGCCCCGTCGTGCAGCGGCAGGCTGATCGCGCGTCCGCGCACCCGCAGGGCGACGTGGGTCCCGGACGGGTGGATGCTGTAGGACTGCAGCCACCGTGCAGGGTCCACGAAGCTGGTGCTGCGCTGGATCCGGGGGGACCCGACCTGCAGGTCGATCCGGTCCACCTGGGCGGTGCGGGGGTCAAGACGCCAGACCTCGCCACCGCACGTGTAGACGATGGTGCGTCCGTCGGTCCTGGCGAACCTGGCGTAGAAGTCCTGGTGGTGGGTGTGGGCGGTCAGGTCCCCGCCGGCGAGGTCGCAGGACCAGATGTTGCCGATGCCCTCGTGGTCGGAGATGAACCACAGCCGCCGGTCGATGACCATCGGCGCGCCGATGTCGCCGCCCAGGTCAGGGAGGATCCGCCGGAACGGGGCGTCGGGGGCCTCCCGCACCCACAGCTGACCGGCGGTGCCGCCGCGGTAGCGCTTCCAGCGTCCCTGGTTGGTGGTGTGGCGGCCGATCAGCACCATGTGGCCGTCGTCACCGCCGTAGGCGATCTCGTGGGACGAGCCCCAGGCGAGCGGCTCGTGGTGACCCGGTCGGGGGCCGACGGCCATCAGCTGGCTGTCACGGCTGAAGGGCAGCCCATGGGTGGTGGCCACGACCAGACGACCGTCGGGCGCCCACGCACGTGGCACGGTGCTGGCCGCACCCAGGTAGGTCAGCCGGTCGGCGGGACCGCCCTCCAACGGCATCACGAAGGCCTCGGGGTGCTGGCTGTCCCTGCCGGTGAAGGCCAGCCGGCCGTCCGGTCCGGGCACCGGATGGCTGGAGGTGCTGCGGCCATCCGTCAGCCGGTGGGCCCGCCCGCCCGTCAGCGGGGCGATCCAGATGTCGTCGTCGGCGACGAACAGCAGGGTGTCCCCGGCGACGGCCGGGTGCCGGACGTAGGCCTGGTGGTCCAGCACCGTCATCGGACGCTGCGCTGCTGCTCCAGGGCCTCGCGCTGGTAGGCCTCACGCTTGGCGTCGTCGGCCTTCAGCATGATGTCGTAGCCGCCCAGGACCCGGGTGACGAGGTCACGGGCGGGGGAGGGCATCCAGCGCATCGACGCCGAGATGAGCTCCATGTAGGAGGGGACGAACGCCTCGTTGCTGCGTCGTCTCAGCACGCGGACGACCTGTCGGGCGACGTCCTCGGCCTCGACCGGCGGGATGATCGACCGTCCGAGCTCGGCCCCCAGGCGGGTGTTGACCGGCACCGGCATGATCGTGGAGACCTGGATCCCCGATCCGCGCAGCTCAGCGCGCAGCGAGTCGCTGAGGCCGACCACCGCGTGCTTGGTGGCGGTGTACGTGACCAGCCGGGGCACCGCGACCTTGCCGGCGCTGGAGGCGATGTTGACGATGTGGCCCTCGCCGCGATCCGCCATGACCGCGACGGCGGCCTTGCAGCCGTGCAGGACCCCGCGGACGTTGACGTCGATCTGCAGGTCGGTGCCGCGGTCCTCCTCCTTGGCCAGCTCGCCGACCAGCATGATGCCGGCGTTGTTGACCAGGATGTCGAGGGGTCCGAGCCGGGCCTGGGCGTCGTCGACGAAGGCGCGGAACGACTGGGCGGACGTCACGTCCAGGTCGAGGGCCACACACCCCTCGCCGAGCTCCTCCGCCGTCCGCGTGGCCAGCTCCAGGTCGAGGTCCCCGATGGCGACGCGGACCCCCTCCGCCAGCAGCGCCTGCGCGACCGCCTTGCCGATCCCCTGCGCGCCCCCCGTGATGGCGGCGACCTTGCCGTCGAGCCTGACCGTCATGCCCGTGCTCCTGTCTGCGTGACCTCGTCGTGTGTGGACGACGTGAAACCTACGACCTCGGCGGACGGGTCGGCGAACCGCGCACCAGGCGGCGGAACGACGACGCCGCCGACCCGGAGGGCCGACGGCGGTGTCAGGTCTGCAGCGCGTGAGGTGACGCGCGACGTCCTACCAGGAGGACTTGGTGATGCCCGGCAGCTCGCCGCGGTGGGCGAGGTCACGGAACGACACGCGGGACAGGCCGGCGAAGCCGATGTAGCCGCGGGGACGACCGTTCAGGCTGTCACGGTTGCGCAGGCGAACGGGGCTGCCGTTGACCTTCATCGCGTTCAGCTGGTCACGCGCCATCAGCTTCTCGTCGAAGGGCGTGTCGGGGTTCTTGATGATCGCCTTCAGCTCGGCGCGCTTGCCGGCCTGACGGGCGACCATCTCGGCGCGCTGGTGGTTCTTTGCGATCTTGCTCTTCTTGGCCACGTGGAGCTCCATGGGTCGGAGATCAGGAGTACATCGGTCATCCACCAGCCGGATCGTGCTCCGGTCGCGGGCAGCCTGAGAGGCCGCGCGGAGGCGGGGTCGGCAAGTGTACACGGCACGCTGCTGCTCGTCAGGAACCACCCCGGACCCACTCCGGACCCCGGCCTGCAGGGCCGTCGATAGGATGTCGGCCGTGGACGACATGACGACACTCGATCGTGCCGTGACGTCGATGCAGGCGCACGGTGTTGCCGCGCTGCTCATCGGTCCGGGCGCAGACCTCGCCAACCTGACGGGCTACGTGGCCCACCCGCTGGAACGGATGACCCTGCTGGTCGCCCGTGCCGACGGGCGCCACCGGCTGATCGTCCCCGAGCTCGAGCGGGCCGCGGCCCACGCCGGTCTGCGCTCGCCCCTGGAGGTGGTCAGCTACGGCGAGACCGACGACTCCGCCGCCCTGGTGGTCGAGGCGCTGCACGGCACCCCGGCGACCGCGCTGGTGGCGGTCGGTGACCAGCTGTGGGCCCGGTTCCTGCTGGCGATCCAGCACCACCTGCCCGACACCAGCTGGCAGCCTGCCTCGCCCATCACCAGGGAGGTGCGGATGGCCAAGGACCAGGCCGGGGTCGCCGGCCTGCGCCGGGCCGGGGCCGCCATCGACGCCGTCCACCGGCGCGTCCCCTCGCTGCTGCGGCCGGGCCTGACCGAGCGACAGGTCGGGACGGCGATCGCGGCCGCCATGCGGGAGGAGGGGCACGACGACGTCGACTTCGTCATCGTGGCCAGCGGTCCCAACGGGGCGTCCCCCCACCACGACACCTCCGACCGGGTCATCCAGGCGGGTGACGCCGTCGTCGTGGACATCGGTGGACCCGTCGACGGCTGGTTCAGCGACTGCACCCGCAACTACGTCGTCGGGACCGCCCCCGAGGGGTACCACGAGGTGCACGACGTGCTGCGACGGGCCCAGCAGGCGGCGGTCGCGGCCGTCCGGCCCGGTGCCACGGCCGCCGACGTGGACGCGGCAGCCCGGCAGGTGATCACCGACGCGGGTCATGGGCCGGCGTTCATCCACCGGACCGGGCACGGGATCGGCCTGGAGGTCCACGAGGAGCCCTACATCATGGCGGGCAACGACCTGGTGCTCGAGCCGGGCATGACGTTCTCCGTCGAGCCCGGCATCTACCTGGAGGGGCGCTTCGGCATGCGCATCGAGGACATCGTGGCGGTCACGCCGACAGGGGTCGAGCGGCTGAACACCACCGACACCGACGTCGTCGTGGTGCCGGCATGAGCGCCGACCAGGCTCCTGCAGCCCGCGCAGCCGAGCCGCAGGGACCCGTTCCCGACGACGGTGTCCCGCTGACCGCCGCGCAGCGTGACCGACGGACCGTGCGGCGCGCGTTGCGTGCCGGCGCGGTGACGGCCCTGGTGCTGTCGGTCCTGACGGCGGTCGGCAACGCCCTGTTCGGCGGTGACGGCTACGCGGCGGCCGTGTGGATCACCAGCGCGATGGTCATCGGCGCGCTCGTCAGCGCAGGCTGGCTGGTGCTGGCCATGATCCTGGACCTGGCGGCAGGGGTGGTCCCGACGCGACGACGCGTGCTGTGGACCGCCGCCGTGTTCGCGACCGCGTTCATCGCCCCGGTCCTGCCGGCCGCGGTGCTGACGGCGGCGGCACAGCGATGAGCGCGACGTGCAGCGTCTGTGGTGGGGCCGTCGAGGTCAGCCCCCAGACCCAGGCGAAGTACCCCGGCTGGACGCCCAAGGAGTGCCGTGCCTGCTACGGCAGGGCCAAGGGTGGCGGCAGCGGTGGTGGCTCGCGCCGGTCCCGCGGCGGGTCCAAGGGTGGGGGAGCGCGCGGCAGCACCCTGAAGGAGGAGAACCTGACCGTCGCGCAGGTGCTGGAGCGCTACACCGGTGGCCCCGACAGCGGCGTCTTCACCGACGGCAGCTCCCACCCCAACCCCGGACCGGGCGGCTGGGGTGCGGTGTACGTCGTCGACGGTGAGGTGGTGGCGCAGGCGCACGGTGCGGCGGAGTCGACGACGAACAACCGGATGGAGCTGACCGCGCTGGCCGAGGGCATCGCGCTGGTGCCCGAGGGCACGCCGGCGACGGTCCACACCGACTCGAAGCTGGTCGTCGACACGCTCACCAGCTGGGCGCACGGCTGGGAGCGGAAGGGGTGGACCCGTAAGGGCGGGCCGATCAAGAACCTCGACCTCATCAAGCCGTTGTTCCAGGTCGTGAAGGCCCGTCCTGAGCTGACCATCCAGTGGATCGCGGCCCACTCGGGCAACCGGTGGAACGAGTACGCCGACTCGTTGTCCACCGCCTACCTGCGCCGGTCCGTGTGACCAAGAGGTCGCGGATGCCCCACCGGACGCCTCCGAGGGCGTAGGGTCTTCAGGCATGATCGCTGGTCCAGCGGACAGCCCGCTCAGCGACGAGCCGGTCCTGCTCGTCGGTGCTGACGTCCACACGCTGGACGACCACCTTCCGCGTGCACGGGCCGTGCTGGTCCGCCACCGCCGTATCGCCTGGGTGGGGGACGACCCTGACGAGGCGGCCCCCGCCGCGTGCCGGCGCATCGACCTGAGCGGCACCGTCCTGCAGCCGGCCTTCGTCAACGCCCACACGCACCTGACCGGGCTGGGGCTGATGCTCAACGCGCTGGACCTGGGCCTGGCCCGGTCCGTCGAGGACTGCCTGGCCGCGGTCCGCGCCACCGTCGACGTGACGCCGGACCCCGTGATCTGGGGCATGGGCTGGGACGAGACGCGCTGGCCAGTCCACCGTGCCCCCACCGCCGACGAGCTGACCGCCGCGGGCCACGGTCGGCCCGTGATGCTGCTGCGTGCCGACGGGCACTGTCTGGTGGTGGACCGGACCAGCCTCTCGGCGGTGCCGCTGGCCCGGTCGCGGGGCGTGGACCGTGGCGAGGACGGCGTCCCCACCGGCCTGCTGCGCCAGGAGGCGGCGCAGGTCGCGCAGCGCTGGTTCAGCGCGCAGGTGCCCGCCCGGACGCTGCAGGACGCCCGGCACATGGCCGCCCGTGAGCTGGCGTCCAGCGGGGTCGCCTCGGCCCACGAGATGGGGGGTCCGCACCGCATGGGGCCGGCCGACTTCGACGCCTGGATCCACGGACGCTGGCCGCTGGAGGTCATCGGGTACTGGGGTGACCTCGACCTCGACTTCGTGCTGGAGCGCGGACTCCGTCGGGTCGGGGGATCGCTGCTGCTCGACGGCACCATCGGCAGCCACAGCGCTGCGCTGGCGGAGCCCTACACCGACCGTGCCGGTTCCGGACAGCTGTACCGGGACACCACCGAGCTGCGGGACTTCACCCTGGAGGCGACCCTGAAGGGCATCCAGGTGGCCCTCCACGCCATCGGGGACCGCGCGGTCGCCCAGGCGTTGGAGGTGTTCGAGGCCGTCGCGGCGACGACCGGTGTCGAGCGGGTCCGGCGCAGCGGGCACCGGCTGGAGTACGCCGCGCTGGTCAAGGCCGAGGACGTCAGCCGGCTGCGGGCGCTCGGCGTCATCGTGGTGGTCCAGCCGGCCAACGACCTCGACCTGGCGTCCCTCGGGGGTTCCTACGAGCAGCGTCTGGGCGCGAGCCGCGCACGGGCTGCCAACCCCGTGGGCCTGTTGTCGCGCTCCGACGTCCCGATCGCCTTCGGCTCCGACGACCTGGCGGCGCTGGAGCCCTGGGAGGGCGTCCGGGCTGCCAGCTCGCAGCCCAACGCCGACAGCTCCATGGACCCCGCTGCGGCGCTGCGCGCGGCCACGCTGGGGGGCCGTGTCGCGGCCCGGCAGCCGAACGTGGGTCGCATCGGCGTGGGACAGCGCGCGGACCTCGCAGCGTTCGAGGTCGACGTCGACGGCACACCGGGGCGGTGCGTCCTCACCGTGGTCGCGGGCCGCATCACGCACGGCGTGGGGTTGCTGGAGCATGTCTGAGGACGGCGACCGACGACAGCGCGCACGGATCGTGGACCCTGCGGAGGAGGTGGCGGTCGCCATGGTGCTCGGCGCGTCGGCGGACGAGGCGGCGACGGTGGTGGACCTGCTGGCCGACAAGGACCTCCTCACGCACGGTGTCGCGGTCGTCGCCGCCGCTGCGGCGGTCCGGTGGGGGGTCGAGCTGACCGAGGCCGTCAAGGGACTGGCCGGCGGTCGAGCCCTGCACGGCCGCTTCTCCGACTACGAGCTGCGCTTCGGGCGCGAGGAGGCCGAGTCGGATCTCGAGACCGCGTGGCAGGCGGTGACCTCCCTCGACGACACGGCCTGGGCGGAGCTGCAGCGGTGCGTTGTCGACATCACACAGGGTGATGTCGCAGCCGGCCGGGAGGCGCTTCCGCCGTCGGTGGAGTCCTCGGACTTCCATCTGGACGTTGCAGCCCTGGCAGGCTTCCGCTAGGGCCGACCCGGACGCGTCCGGCACAAGAAAAGACGGTGTCGCGTTTCCGCAGGTCAGCGGCACGAGGTTCACGAAACCGCAGGTCAGCGACCTGCGGGGCGGCAGGTGAGGCGGTTGACGGCGTCCCTGTCCCGCCGTAGGTTCTCCTCGTACGACATCCCGGCGGCAACGCCGATGCGCACACTGGAAGCGGCGTGGACCACGATGACGGCGGACCCGGTGACACGGGCCCGCGGGGGGTCCTCTCCGGGTGTCAGATCGGCACAGTGCGTAGCCTGCTCCGCACAGCGGACCAGCGGGCCGGGACAGGTGAGTGGAGGCAGGCGTAGTAGAGAACGCAGGACGGTCGACACGCTGCTCGATCCCTGTCGGTGCCAACTGCCAGCCCATCACGACGGATTCGACCCCGGGAGCCACGTTGCTCCCGGGGTCGTTCCGTTCAGGGCCATCGGACACTTTCCGCCCCCGGCCGTTGCGGCCGGTTGCCCGAGCGGCTACACATGCGCCCGACCTCAGCCCCGTCACCGCCTGTCGCGTCGGAGCGAGGCCCGCCCACCTGTGGAGGAGAAACCGTTGTCAGACCCCAACCTTGAGGCCGCGAGCGCCGACGATGACCTCGATGAGGACCTTGACGAGGACCTGACCGACGACCTCGACTACGACACCGACGACGACACTGACGACGTCGTGGACGATGACGACGACATCGAGTTCGAGGACCTGTCGGTGGTCGACGACGATGACGACGCTGACGATGACGACGACGTCGTCGTGGACGACATCGTCGAGGACGAGGACGAGGACGATGACGAGGAGGACGAGGAGGACGACGACCTCGACGACGAGCTCGACGAGCTGCTGGAGGAGGACGAGGAGGTCCAACCGCTCGACGAGGAGGGTGGCGGCAAGAAGGCCAAGCCACGTCGCAAGCCCGAGCTCATCAGCGAGGACGAGTTCACCTGTCGCTCCTGCTTCCTGGTGAAGAAGCCGACCCAGCTCGCCGACCCGGTGGAGATGCTCTGCTTCGACTGCGTCTGAACGCCGGCGCCCCGCCGGTGCGGCGGAGCCTCCTCGCGCTCCTCGCGGGGCTGCTCCTGTACGCAGGGCACCCGCCCATCGGCATCGGGGCCGTCGGCTTCGTCGCGCTCGTCCCGCTGGCGGCGCTCGCCCGGGACCTCGAGGGTGCACGGTGGCGTGCAGGGATCGGCTACGGGAGCCTTGCGGGGATCGCCTTCTTCGCCCCGCTCCTCATCTGGCTGACGCCGTTCGGCTACGTCGCCTACGTCGCCCTGGTGCTGGTCCAGGCCCTGGCCGTCGGGGCCTGGACGCTGCTGGTCGCGGCCTGGGGCGGTCGGCGCGGTCGTGCGGTGGTCGCGGTCGTGGCCTGGATGGGACTCGAGTCGCTGCGCAGCACCTGGCCCCTGGGCGGCTTCTCCTGGGGTGCCCTGGCCTACACACAGGTCGACGTACCTCTTGTCCTCGGCGTGGCCCGCACCCTCGGTGGCACCGGGCTGGGTCTGGTGCTGGCCACCGTCGCGGTGGCCGTCGAGGCAGCCATCGCACAGGGCACCCGGGCGTGGGGGCCGTCCCGAGGCACGGAGCGGTCCGCCGACGTCCTGTTCGACGCCATGCGCGTGCCGTTGCTGACGGTCCTGGGCGTCCTGTCCCTGGCCGTCCTGCTGAGCGGCGAGGCGCCGGCTGGCGACGGCCGCACGCTGGAGGTCGGCATCGTGCAGGGTGGCGACACCCGCGCGACCTCGGCCGCGGGCGTCGCCCGCATCGACACCGGTCGCATCGTGCGGGTCACCGAGCTGATGCTCGAGGCAACGCAGGCGTTCGCGGCGGACCCACCGGACCTGGTGGTCTGGCCCGAGAACTCCCTGGACCGGGACGTGCGCACCGAGGACGGAGCGCCCGTGCGGTCGTTGCTGGAGGAGGCCCTCGGCGACGTGGCGCCCGCCCCCATCCTCGCGGGGGAGATCCGGGAGGGACCTCGGCCGGGGACGCTGCTGAACAGCATGACGCTGTTCACTGAGGACGGCATCGGTGACTCCTACAGCAAGCGGCACCCCGTGCCCTTCGGCGAGTACGTGCCGGCGCGCGCTGCGCTGGACTGGTTCCCGCCGCTGGACCAGATCCCACGGGACGTGGTCCCGGGGGAGGGGGCGCAGGTCGTGCAGGTCGACGGGGCCGCCGTCGGCGCAGTCATCTGCTTCGAGAACACCTACGCCGAGCTGGCACGCGACCAGGTCCGGGCCGGCGCGGACCTGCTGGTGGTGTCGACCAACAACTCCTCCTACGGGCGCTCTGCCATGTCGGCGCAGCACGTCGCGTTCAGCCGGCTGCGAGCGGTCGAGACCGGCCGCTGGGTCGTCCATGCGGGCATCTCCGGCATCTCGGGCTTCATCGACCCCGACGGTGGTCTGCACCGCGAGACGGGCCTGTTCCGGCAGGCGACGCCGCGCATGGAGGTGCCCCTGCTGCAGGGCGAGACCCTCGCGGTCCGTCTGGGCGACACCCTCCCGGTCCTGCTGCAGGTCCTGACCTTCGGTGCCGTGCTGGCGCTCCTGGCGGACCGGCTGCGCCACCGCAGCTGACACGGGCACGACCGCACACGACGAAGGGCGCCCACATGGGGCGCCCTTGACGAGTCCTGGGACCTGGTGCTGCTGGGCTGCTACTTCTTGGCGTAGCGCCGGTTGTAGCGGTCGACACGGCCAGCGGTGTCGACGATCTTCATCTGCCCCGTGTAGTAGGGGTGGCTGGCGGCCGAGATCTCGACCTTGCGCAGCGGGTAGGTGTTGCCGTCGGTCCACTCGATGGTGTCCGAGGTCTTGATCGTGGAGCGCGTGAGGAACGCGAAGTCGCCGGACGTGTCCTGGAACACGACAGGCCGGTACTCGGGGTGGATGCCCTTGCGCATATCTACTTCTCTTCCTTGAAGTCGACGTGCTTGCGGATCACCGGGTCGTACTTCTTCATGGTGATGCGCTCACGCTGCGTCTGCTTGTTCTTCGTCGTCATGTAGGTGTAGCCGGTGCCCTCGGTGGAGCGCAGCTTGACCTTGACGCGGCTGTCGTTGCGTGCCATCAGACCTTCACCCCTCGACGACGCATGTCAGCGACGACGGACTCGATGCCGTTCTTGGAGATCGTCTTCATCCCCTTCGTCGACAGCTTCAGCGTGACCCACCGTCCTTCGGACTGCAGGAAGTAGCGCTTCTTCTGGAGGTTGGGCTCGAAGCGTCGCTTGGTCTTGCGGTGCGAGAACGAGACGTTGTTACCGGCGGTCGGGCGCTTGCCCGTGACCTGGCAAACCTTGCTCACGGCAGGGCTCCTGGGTTGAGGTCTGTGTGGTCTGGGGCGGACGGCAAGTGACCGTCACACCCCTAGCACGAGCGCAGCACAGCGGCGCGCATCGCGCGGGGTCGGCAAGTGTAGACCCTCACCCCCCGTCCCGACAACCATCCGCGACGGCCCGTTCCATGTCGGACGATCAAGGGCCAGCCCGTGTCGGCGATCAGGGGGCGGCGACGGCCGGGGCGTGGGGATCGTAGCCCAGCTGGATCGGCGCGGTCTCGACGACGAGGTCCAGGGGCTGGGGGGCCAGGGTGCTCAGCAGCTCGTCGTGGACCTCGACCTGCTGGGCGATGGTCCGTCCGGTCCACGCCGCGACAAGGGCGACGCAGACCAGGGCCACGGCGGTGGCGACGGCCAGGTGCCGCAGCGCCAGACGGCGCTCGGCAGGGAGGGGCGGCGTGGAGAGTCGGTCGGCGGAGGCCCGGTGCAGTGCGGAGAGGGAGGAGCCCATGGCGCGCAGCTGGGGGAGTGGGGTGGAGTGCATGATCGACGTTGCCATGCCCGGTCAGACCCCGGCTGAACACGGAAGTTCTGCACGACCTGTAGGATGTCGGGCGCCAGACGGTCCCGTCATCTAGCGGCCTAGGATGGCAGCCTTTCACGCTGCTCACGCCGGTTCGAATCCGGTCGGGACTACCAGCAGGTCGGGTGCGGTGTGCTGCCACCGCATGCGTCTGTCACCCTTCGGGGCGATGTATGACCTCCTGTACCGCCATGTCCTGTGCCGCCTGGACGCCGAGACGGCCCACACCCTGACGATCCGGGCCCTCGGTCTGCTGACCAGGATCCCCGGGGCGCTGTGGCTCGTCCGGCGGATCGTGGGCAGGCCCGACGCGGCCCTCGAGGTGCAGACCCTCGGGCTGCGCTTCCCCTCACCGCTGGGCCTGGCCGCCGGGTTCGACAAGGACGCCGCGGTGTACGCCGCGATGGATGCGTTCGGGTTCGGTGCCGTCGAGGTGGGGACGGTGACCGCCCAGCCGCAGCCCGGCAACCCGCGTCCGCGGATGGCCCGCCTGCCCCGTGACCGTGCGCTGGTCAACCGGATGGGCTTCAACAACCACGGCGCGACGGCTGCCGCGGCCAACCTGCGCGGTCGTCGGCCGGGGGCGGTGGTGGGCGTCAACATCGGCAAGACCAAGGTGGTGGCGCCCGAGGACGCCGACGCCGACTACAGCGCCAGCGCCCGGCTGCTGGCCCCGCTCGCCGACTACATGGTCGTCAACGTCAGCTCACCGAACACGCCGGGTCTGCGTGATCTGCAGGCCGTCGAGACCCTCAGGCCGCTGCTGGCCGCCGTCCTGGACGCCTGCACCGTCGACGGCGAACGTCCGCCCGTGCTGGTCAAGATCGCGCCGGACCTGGCCGACGCCGACGTCGATGCGGTCGCCGACCTCGCCGTCGAGCTGGGCCTGGACGGCCTGATCGCCGCGAACACGACCATCTCCCGGACGGGGCTGCAGAGCGACGCGGCCTCGGTCGAGGCGGCCGGGGCGGGAGGGCTGTCCGGCGCCCCCCTGAGGGCACGGTCCCTGGAGCTGCTGCGCCGCCTCCACGACCGTGTCGGCCAGGACCTGGTGCTGGTCTCCGTCGGTGGGGTCGAGGACGCCGACGACGTCTGGGAGCGGCTGGCCGCCGGCGCCAGCCTGGTGCAGACCTACACCGGCCTGGTCTACGGCGGTCCCGGGTTCGTCCGGCGGATCAACCGGGACCTCGCTGCGCGGCTGCGCCGTGAGGGGCTGTCCGACATCGCCGCGCTGGTGGGCCGGGATGCGAGGGGCCGTCCTGCGGCCTGACCGGACGAGGGGGGCCGTCCGGACGGACGAGATCACCGACGGCCCAGGTGGATAGGACCGGGAGGTACCCGCAGTCGACCGGAAGGATCCACATGACCCGCTCCGCACGAACCCCCGCGCTGGGCCTGCTCGTCGCCCTCGTCGTCATCGCAGGCTTCAGCCTGACGACCATGCAGACGGCCAGCTCCCAGGTACCCACCGAGCCGCCGGGCGTCCCCGACGGTGAGGTCCAGACCGAACGTCTGGACGGCGCGACCCGGTTCGAGACGTCCGTCGCCATCAGCCAGGAGGCCTTCCCGGCCGGCTCCGCCGACGTGTTCCTCGCCCGTTCCGACGACTTCCCCGACGCCCTGTCGGCCGGCGCCCTGACGACGGGCCCCGTCCTGCTGGTGCCCAGCTGTGGTGACGTGCCGCAGGTCGTCCTGGACGAGATCACCCGCCTGGCGCCCGAGCGCGTCGTCGCCCTGGGTGGCCAGCAGGCCGTCTGCGACGACGTCGTGACCCAGGCCGCCGAGGCCGCGGCAGCCGACGAGGCCCCCTCGGAGACGCCGACCGCGACCGAGACCCCGACCGCCACGGAGAACCCGACCGAGGCCGACTGCGAGCCCGTCCCGACCAGCCCGGACTGCCTGGACCCCAGCGCCAGCCCGACACCGACTGAGACCACTCCCTCCGCCTAGACCCCATGACCGCGGCCACCGCCCCTTCGCAGGGCGGTGGCCGTCGTCGTTGCTGGGGAACAGCTTCTCTGGCAGGAAACAGGGCCCCCGACGTTGAACTGAACAGGCATGGCCTCTGTCTCCCCCTCCCGCCGTGCCCGTCTGCGCGCGCTGCCCGTCGTCGCGCTCAGCGTGCTGTCACTGCTGGCCCTGGCCGGCCCGGCCGCGGCACACCCGCTGTCCTCGCTGGACCCGACGTTGCCCACGGACCTGACGTTCGCGGCGACGGACAACATCAGCTACCTGGGTCGGTTCCCCGAGCACACCGGCACCGCCGGGGGCCGTCTCAGCGATGACGGCACGCGCTTCTTCCTGACCGACCCGCGTGGCGTGTACGTCTACGACACCTCCACGCCGGAGTCGCCGGTCCTGCTGGACAGCCTGCAGCTGTTCCAGACCACGACCGGCGCCGCGCTGTCCCAGGAGGACGTCGACACCAACGGCGAGATCCTGCTGGTCGACGGCTCCAGCAACCCCGTCACCGGGTCACGGCTGACCATCGTCGACGTCAGCGACCCCGAGGGCGCGGGGCTGTCGGTCCTGGGCTCCATCGGCGTCACCGACCACACCTGGACCTGTGTCAGCGGCACGGTCGACGGCGAGCTGAACACCTGCGCCTACGCCTACGGCCGCAGCGGTCACATCATCGACCTGACCGACCCGGCCAACCCTGTGAACCTGGACCAGACCTGGCGCTCGGCCGTCGGGTACGGCGCCCGCAGCAACAGCCCCTACACCCACGACCTGACCGAGATCCGTCCGGGGCTGGTCATGTCGGCCGGGTCCACGGCGATCCTGATGGACACCACCGACCCGACCCGCCCGGTGGAGCTGACCCGCATCACCCAGCCCAACCGGTTCTCGAGCCTGGGCTACCACTCCGTGGAGTGGTCGACCGCCGGCGGCGAGCTGGCTGACACGATCGTCCTGGGCACCGAGATCGCCCCGACCCCGGCACCGGGCCTGCCCGCCGTCGCCGAGAACACCGGCGGCAGCAACTGCAAGGGCGAGAACTCCGTCATCGAGACCTGGGACGCCAGCGCCGTCGTGGCCGAGCTGGAGGCCCGCGAGGTCGGCGAGACCGGTCCGCTGGACGCCTCGTTCACCCGGGTCGACGCCTACGACGCCGGTGGCCGCGGGATCTACCTGGAGGGCGCGGCACCCGCCCACGTCCTGTACTGCGCCCACTGGATGGACCTGCACGGCGACTACAGCTCCGACGGTGGCCTCATGGCCGTCTCCTACTACGACCGCGGCACCCGCTTCATCGAGGTCAACGAGGTCGGGGCGATGCAGGAGATCGGCTGGATCGTCGCCGCCGAGAGCTACTCCGGCTCGGCCCGCTGGATCAGCGAGGACGTCGCCTACGTCATGGACTACCGCCGCGGCATGGAGGTCGTGAAGATCGACACCGGCAGGACGGCCGGCGGCACCTACGACAGCGCCGGCACGCTGGTCGCGCTGACCAGCAGCTACACCCCGCCGGCGAGCTTCCACAGCGAGTCGCTGGTCGTGCCCTCCATCCTGGGCCTGGTGCTGGCGATGGCCTGGACCGAGCGTCGTCGCCGCCAGACCGCCGGGGCCTGATCCCCGACGGGCTGGTCCCGCTCCGGTCCCGTGCGGCGCTAGCGTGTCGGTCGCATGGACCACACGGCTGAGGTGCAGGAGGCGCTGGCAGATGCCGCCCG
Source organism: Euzebya sp. (assembly GCA_041633535.1). GTDB lineage: Bacteria > Actinomycetota > Nitriliruptoria > Euzebyales > Euzebyaceae > Euzebya. The sequence continues at coordinate 14,899 of JBFKGB010000007.1, forward strand.
TCAGGACGCGCTGCGCGAGGGGATGCCACGGCGCCCCCGGCTGACGACCGTCCTGCTGCTGGTCCTCGGGGCGGTGTTCGGGGCGGTCGGCACGCTGACCTGGCAGGTCGCCCCGTCGGCACGGTCGGTGACGGGCGTCCTGGGCGCCATCGACGACAGCGGCAGCGCGCTGCTGCTGGCCGAACCGCCGGACCTGGCCGACGTCGGGTTCGGGATCGTCGGGGTGCTGTGGCGGGAGGCCGCCACGGCTGACCGCCCCGCGGGGGAGTGGCAGCGCTCCGTCAGCGACGACGGGTTCCCGACATGCCTTGCACCCGGGGACGAAGGCCGGACGGTGCGGCTGGGGATCGTCACCGAGCCCGGCGGGGCGGACCGGCCGAGCTCCCAGGTGGTGGCCTGGCTCGAATGCGGACCCCGTGACGGGGGGACCTGAGCTTCTGAGCGACCGGGGCGGCGGCGGCTAGGATCGACGGGGTGTCCACGGCACCGTGGATGCAGTGTTCGGCGAGCAGGACAGGGAGCGTTTCCGCACGTGGCGACCAAGCAGGTCTACGAAGTCGAGATCGACCGCCAGAAGGCCGCGCAGGCGGCTGGCAACTACGACCTGAGCGACCTGCCCGGTGGCCTCGCGCTGCCGGTGGTGGGGGCACGGATCGGCAAGCAGCCGAAGCAGGACAAGATCATCGCCGGCAACGTCCGCAGCCTCGGCGCGGTCACCAAGCTGTACCCGGGGGCGGCGCTGGCCATCTTCGGGCGTCCCGAGTCCCGCTGGGCGATGGCGTACTCGCGTCGCATGGGGGGTGAGGTCACCATGACCGAGCTGCTGAGCTACGCCCGCCAGCTCATCGGGATGACCCCCGAGGGCGACCTGGTGGTGTGCCTGTGCGGCCACGCCGGGCAGGGCGACTGCATCCCCCTGTGGGCACCCCGCGAGGAGGTCTCGCTGACGGTGCAGCCCAACGACCTGGTCCTGCGCTTCGAGGACGTCGTCCCCACCCAGGAGTAGAGGTCAGCGCAGGCTGGCCAGTTCCTCCTCGCACTCGGCGACGAACGACTCCTGCGCGGTGACGCGCTCGGGCACCTTGTCACGCTCGCTCAGCACGATCGCCCGCCGTCGGCCGATCGCCTCGAGCAGCTGCTTGTCGGTGCCGTCGACCATCCGCCGGAACTTGCGGGGCACCACCTCGGACGCCTCGTGCACGCTGCGGGCGAACCCGGCCAGCCGGTCGAGCTCCTCGGTCAGGTACTCCGCGTACCGACGCAGGTGGTCCAGCTCCTCACGCGCGCGCAGCAGCGTGAAGTAGGCGGCATCGTACTCGGACTGGCGGCTCACCCTGCCATCCTGCCCAGCAGCAGCGCGATCGACCGGCAGGCCGAGCGCCAGTCCGCCAGGTGCAGCGACTCGTCGATGCCGTGGGCCCGGGAGTCGGGGTCCTCGACCCCGACCAGCAGCATCGTGGCGTCGGGGTTCGCGCGCTGCAGGGGACCCAGCAGCGGGATCGACCCGCCGCAGCCCATCAGGACCGGCTCGGTGCCGTAGCCCTCACGCAGGGCGTCCAGCATCACCGACACGGCGGGCCGGTCCAGCGAGGTCTCGAACGGGTCACCCGCCGCGCCGGCCACCGCCCGGACCCGCAGGCCCATGGGCGCCTGGGCGTTGATCAGGTCCACCAGCGCCTGACGGACCCTGGCCGCGTCCTGTCCGGGGCCGACGCGGAGCCCGAGCTTGGCGCGTGCGGCCGGCTGGATGGCGTTGCTGGCGCCCCTGACCGAGGGCGCGTCCACGCCCAGCACGGTCAGGTTCGGCTCCATCCAGATGCGCTGCAGCGGGGGGATGGCAGGGTCCCCGGCCAGCGCGACGTCGCCCTGCATGCCGGCCTCCGTCCGGAACCGGGCCTCGTCGAAGTCCAGCGCGTCCAGCCGCTGCCGCTCCGTCGTCGTCGGGGCCCGCAGCCCCGCACGCAGCGCCGGGTGCGTCACGGCGCCGTTGGCGTCGGTCAGGTCCGCGACCAGCTTCATCAGCCCGGTCAGGGGGTCAGGCACCGGGCCGCCGTACATGCCGCTGTGCACCGCGTGCTCGAGCGCCGTGACCTCGACGGTGACGTCGACCATGCCGCGGAGGAGGTAGGTCAGGGCGGGCACGCCGACCTGCCAGTTGACCAGGTCCGCCACGACGACGGCGTCGGCGGCCAGCAGGTCGCCATGCGTGGACATGAGGCTGTCCAGGTGCGGCGAACCGATCTCCTCCTCACCCTCGATGAACACCCGGACGTTCACCGGGGGGGCGCCGGCGGACTCGACCCAGGCCGCCACCGCCGATGCGTGGGCGACCACGCCCGCCTTGTCGTCGGCGCAGCCCCGACCGTACAGGCGCCCGTCCCGCTCGGTCGGCTCGAACGGCGGAGAGGTCCAGTCCTCCAGCGCACCCGTCGGCTGCACGTCGTGGTGGGCGTACAGCAGGACCGTGGGGGCGTCGGGACCGGCGTCGGTGCGCTCGCCGTACACCGCTGCCGGCGCGTCGCCGTCCTCGAGCAGCCGGACCCCGCGCAGCCCCGAGCGCTCGAGCAGCGCGGCGGTGGCCTCGGCGGACTGCTGCACCGGCTCGGGGTCGAACCCCTCGAACGCGATCGAGGGGATACGGCACAGCGCCTCGAGGTCGGCGCGGGCCTGCGCGTGGCCGCCGTCGAGGGCGGCGAGGAGGGAGTCGGACGAGAAGCTCATGGCAGGGCATCCTACGGTGACCGTGCGACACCACGAGGAGCAGCATGTCCCAGGAGTTCAGCCACGCCATCGACGTCCGCTACATGGAGGTCGACCAGCAGGGCGTCGTCTTCAACAGCTGGTACCTCGTCTACTTCGACGACGCCATGACGGCGTTCCTCGCCGACCGTGGCCTGCCCTACGACCAGCTGATGTCCCGCGGGTACGACGTGCAGCTGGTCAACAACGAGACGACGTGGCGCAAGGGGGTGCGCTGGCAGGACGACGTGCGGATCGTCGTGTCGACCGCCCGGACCGGCACGACGTCCTTCGCCCTGGACTTCAGCGTCAGGGTGGACGGCGAGGAGCGGGTCACCGGCCGGACCGTGTACGTCGTGATCGCCACGGACGGGTCGGGGAAGCGGGCGATCCCGGCGTTCCTGCGCGAGGCGCTGGGCCCGCCGACGGACACGGCACCGGACCGATCGGCCGGGTGACCTGCGCGGAGACCGCCCCGCGCCGTGCGAGCATGAACGTGCCGTCGGACGCGACGGGCAGTCGACAGAAGGGGTTGAAGTGGCGTCGTTGACGTTCTCGTACTCACCCATGGGTGGGGGGAAGAGCCTTGCTGCGCTCGTCCGCCACCACCACGTGGGGGCGCGCGGGCTGAAGGGCATGCTGCTGGTCATGCAGCCCCGCGAGTCCGGCGTGGTGGCCTCCAGGCTGGGCGTGTCCGCCCCCGCCGAGACCATCGACGACACCACCGACCTGTGGGCGATGATCTCCGCGGTCGTGCTGGCGGACGGACTGCAGCACGTCACCGCGGACGAGGCGCACTTCTTCACGCCGGCCCAGATCGAGCAGCTCGCCAGGGTGGCCGACGAGCTGGGCGTGGTCGTCGAGGCCTACGGGCTGCTGACGGACTTCCGGACCCGCCTGTTCCCGGCTGCCGCACGGCTGGTCGAGCTGGCCGACCGGCTGGTCGCGCTGCCGACCGCACCGCTGTGCGCCTGCGGGGACCCGGCGACGCTGAACGCCCGGCTGGTGGACGGTGTCATGGTCACCGACGGTGACCAGGTGCTCGTCGGTGACGTCGTCGGGGACCGCGTGCGGTACGAGCCGGTCTGCCGCTCCTGCCACGTCGCCGTCGGCGCCCCGGTGGCCACGCCGACCTGAGCCACGCCCTGATCGCGTCCCGACCCCGGCCACTGCACGGCCGGGGTCGGCTGCTGTCCGGACGCCGTGTCCGAACGGCCGGGGAGAAGAACTTGACACCGACGTCAATGTCAAGAACTGTGGGTGTCAGGCCCGCGGTACACGCGCGGGGCGCCCGGTCGGCATCGTGATCCGACACCGCCGGGACACCAGCACCATGGAGGCACCCACCCGATGTTCGACGTCGTCACCGACATTCCCCGCACCGACGAGATCGAGGTGTTCCTCGGCACGGTCGGCGACCGCCTCTCGGTCTCCCTGCTGCCGCTGTCGACCGGCGCCGGCCACGACCTCGCCGCACCCCGGTACGGGGACCGCCTGAAGGAGCAGCTGGCCCAGCCGCGCCAGCTCGTCGCGATGGGGCAGGGGCTCGCCTACCTCGAGCGCGTCGCACCCACAGGGTGCGAGGGCATGGAGATGCTCGCCCGCTGAGCACGCCCGTCCGGCCCCGGGCAGAGCGACAGGAGAGGACCCGATGAGCACGTCCGCAACCCCCACACCGGCTGCGGTCCTCGCCGGCCTGGGGGCCTACCTCCCCGAAGAGGTCGTGACCAACGACGACCTGTCGAAGGTCATGGACACCTCCGACGAGTGGATCAGCACCAGGACCGGCATCCGTGAACGCCGTCGCGTCGCCCCCGGGCAGAGCTCGATGCACCTCGCGGTCGAGGCCGGTCGCATAGCGCTGAAGCGCACCAACGACGGGATCACCGACGTCGACGCCGTCGTGCTGGCGACGATGACGCCCGACCGGCAGTGCCCCGCCACCGCGCCCGACGTCGCCGCCGCGCTGGGGCTGGGACCGGTCATGGCCTTCGACGTCGCTGCCGTCTGCAGCGGCTTCGTCTACGCAGCCGCCACGGCCCAGGGCCTGATCGCCGCCGGCACCGCCCGCCGTGTGCTGGTGATCGGGACCGAGGCGATGACGCCCTTCCTGTACCCGACGGACCGCAACACGGCGGTGATCTTCGGCGACGGCGCCGGCGCTGCGGTCCTGCGGGCCGGGACGATGGACGAGCCGGGCGCCTTCGGTCGCTTCGACCTGGGTGCCGACGGCGAGGGCAGCGACCTGATCCGCATCGACGGTGGCGGCAGCCGCCGTCCGCCCGGGCCGGACCGGCACGTCGACCGGGACGACTACCTGACGATGGAGGGGCGGGCCGTCTACCGACGGGCCATCCCCGCGATGGCGGGGTCGTGCCGCGCCGCCCTCGCCCACCGGGGCTGGACGCTCGAGCAGGTCGACGCGATGATCGGCCACCAGGCCAACATCCGGATCCTCGACGCGGTCAGCCGCGAGCTCGGGATGGACCCTGCGCGCAGCTTCTCCAACCTGGACAAGGTCGGCAACACCGCCGGTGCCTCCATCCCCATCGCGATGGCGGACGCCCACGAGCAGGGGTTCGTGACGGCCGGTGACCGCGTCCTGATGACCGCCTTCGGTGGCGGTCTGACCTGGGGCTCCACGACCCTCGTGTGGCCCGAGCTGCCACAGGGCTGATCCCGGCCGGGCTGGTCCCCAGCCCATCCCATCACAGCTAGGGTCCACCCGACCCACACCAGACCTCCACGACCGACCGGTCGTGCCGCAACCAGGGCATGCCACATGCCACCGGAAGGACCTGACAGACGATGACCGTGTTCGACAAGATCGTGACCATGCTCGACGACAAGTTCGGGATCGACGCCGACGAGGTGACCATGGAGTCCACGTTCGAGGAGCTGGACCTCGACTCCCTCGACCTCGTGGAGTTCTCGATGGCCGCCGAGGACGACATGGGTGTCAAGATCACCGATGACGAGGCCGCCGAGCTGAAGACCGTCGGTGACGCCGTCAAGCTGCTGGAGGCGAAGGGCGCCAGTGTCTGACCAGCGATTCCCTGACGTCGCCATCACCGGGCTGGGCCTGGTGACCCCGGGTGGCATCGGCGTCGACGCCTCCTGGCAGGCCGTGCTCCGGGGCGAGGGGACGGCGACGACAGACCCTGCCCTGGAGGGCCTCGGTGTCACCATGTCGTGCCGCGTGCCGGGCTTCGACGGCAACGAGCTGCTCGGTCGCCGGGCGCGCAAGCTGGACCGGTTCGTCCAGCTGGCCCTGGTCGCGGCCAAGGAGGCGATCGGTGACGCCGACCTGGATCCTGACAGCTGGGACGGGTCGCGCGTCGGCGTCGTCATCGGCTGTGGCATGGGTGGCGCCCCCACCTGGGAGGAGCAGCACTCGGTGCTGCTGGACCGCGGGCACAGCCGGGTGTCCCCGCACCTGATCCCGCGGATGATCCCCAACATGGCCGCCGGTCACGTGGCGATGGACTTCGCCGCACACGGCCCGAACCTGTGCACCGCCACGGCCTGCGCGTCGGGTGCGACGGCGATCGGGACCGCGCTGGACATGCTGCGGCTGGGCCGGTGCGACATCGTGCTCGCCGGCGGGACCGAGGCGGGCATCACCCCGCTGTCGATCTCGGGCTTCGCCAACATGACGGCGCTGTCCAACCGGGTCGACGACCCCGCCCACGCCTCACGCCCCTTCGACGTGGACCGCGACGGCTTCGTGGCGGCCGAGGCCGCCGGCGTGCTGGTCCTGGAGCGCGCCGAGGACGCCCGCGCCCGCGGGGTCAGGCAGTACGCCCGGCTGGCCGGCTACGGCGCGAGCGCCGACGGCCACCACGTCAGCGCGCCGCACCCCCAGGGTGCCGGTGGCGAGATGGCGGTGCGTGCGGCGCTCGACGACGCCGGCCTGGCACCGGGTGACGTCGACCACGTCAACGCCCACGGCACCTCCACGCCGCTGAACGACGTCTCGGAGGCACGCATGCTGCGTCGCGTCCTGGGCGACCGTGCCGCGGTCACCTCGACCAAGGGCGTCACGGGGCACGCCCTCGGTGGCGCCGGCGCCCTCGAGGCCGCGTTCAGCGCCCTGACGATCCACCACGGGGTGATGCCGCCGACGGCCAACCTCGAGAGCCAGGACAGCGAGGTCGACATCGACGTCGTCTCCAAGGCCCCGCGTGAGGGCAAGGTCGAGGTCGTCATCAGCGACTCCTTCGGCTTCGGCGGACAGAACGCCGTGCTCGCCCTCACCGCCAGCTGACCGCACCACCCACCCGAGCCCGAGAGGCTGATCCCGTGCCAGAGCAGTCACCGCCCGCCCCTGCCGCCGTCCCCGGCGGTGGCCTCCTGGCCGGCAAGCGCCTCCTCGTCACCGGCGTCCTGACCGAGGCCTCCATCGCCTTCGCCACCGCACGGCTGGCGCAGCAGCAGGGGGCCGAGGTCGTCCTGACCGGGTTCGGCAAGGGGCTGCGGCTGACCACGAGGGTCGCCGAGCGGCTGCCCGTCGCGCCGACGGTCCTCGAGATGGACGCCACCGACGACGCACAGATGGCCGAGGTCGCGGCACACCTGCACGAGCGCTGGGGGGCCGTCGACGGCGTGGTGCACGCCATCGGCTTCGCGCCGGCCAGCGCGATCGGCGGGGACTTCATGCACACGCCCTGGGACGACGTCGCCACGGCCGTGAAGGTCTCGACCTACTCCTTCGCCTCGCTCGCCCGCGTCATGGCGCCCCTCCTTGCGGCGTCCGGTGGCGGCTCCTACGTGGGGCTCGACTTCGATGCGACGGTCGCCTGGCCCTCATACGACTGGATGGGCGTGGCCAAGGCGGGTCTGGAGAGCGCCTGCCGCTACGTCGCTCGTGAGCTGGGTCCACAGGGCACGCGTGTCAACCTGGTCGCGGCCGGGCCGCTGAAGACCATGGCGGCGCGCCAGATCGAGGGCTTCAGCTCCTTCGAGGACACCTGGTCCGACCGTGCGCCGCTGGGCTGGGACGTCACCGACACCGAGCCCGTCGGGCGCGTGGTGTGTGGCCTGCTCAGCGACTGGATGGCCGGGGTGACGGCCGAGATCGTGCACTGCGACGGCGGCGTCCACGCCATGGGGGTCTGAGGCGGTCATCCCGCGCCGGCGTGCGATCATGGGCTCCGCATGTTCCCTGATCCACGACTGGCGCCCGGCGACGCCCCGCTGGCCATCGGGGAGGACCTCAGGCCCGGGACGCTGCTGGAGGCCTACGGCAAGGGGATCTTCCCGTGGCCCGACGGGCACGGCGCCGTCTACTGGTGGTCACCCGACCCGCGCGCCGTCTTCCCGGTGGGCACGGTGCGGCGCAGCCGCAGCCTGCGGCAGCGCATCCGCAACGGCGGGTTCCGCACCACCGTCGACGCCGCGTTCACCGACGTCATCGACGCGTGCAGCCACCGGCCGGGCGAGGGGACCTGGATCACCCCCTCGATGCGCGCCGCCTACGTCGA
>JBFKGB010000008.1:0-20929 GCA_041633535.1 Euzebya sp.
ATGGCTGCGCCCGACGGCGGATGAGGCCCTCGTCCAGAGGGGTGCCCCGCGGGGGTGATGGACCGTCCGGCTGGTGGGCTATGGTCTGGGCGCACAGCACCAGGGTGCCCCGGTGATCCCGGGCGGCACACACCACCAGCTCAAGGAGAGCGCCACGTCATGACCCTCAAGGTCGGCATCAACGGCTTCGGCCGCATCGGTCGGAACTTCCTTCGCGCAGCCAAGAAGAGCGGCGCCGACATCGACATCGTCGGTGTCAACGACCTCACCAGCACCGCCACGCTGGCCCACCTGCTGAAGTACGACAGCGTCCACGGCCGGTTCCCCGGGACCGTGGAGGTCGACGGTGACAACCTGGTCATCGACGGCGACACGCTGCGCGTCATGTCCGAGCGTGACCCGGGCGCGCTGCCCTGGGGCGACCTCGGCGCCGACGTCGTCATCGAGTCCACCGGCTTCTTCACCTCCCGCGACAAGGCTGCCCTGCACCTCGCCGGCGGCGCGAAGAAGGTCATCATCTCGGCGCCCGCCAAGGGCGAGGACGTCACGATCGTGATGGGCGTCAACGAGGACACCTACGACGCCGCCAACCACGACGTCATCTCCAACGCCTCGTGCACCACCAACTCCGTGGTCCCGATGGCGAAGGTCCTCGACGAGACGTTCGGCATCGAGCGTGGCTTCATGACCACGATCCACGCCTACACCAACGACCAGGGCACCCACGACGCCCCGCACTCCGACCTGCGTCGCGCCCGTGCCGCGGCCGTCAACATCGTCCCGACCAGCACCGGCGCCGCCAAGGCCGCGTCCCTGGCGCTGCCCCAGCTGGAGGGCAAGCTCGACGGCATGGCCGTCCGCGTCCCCGTCACCGACGGCTCCGTCACCGACCTGGTCTGCAACCTGGGTCGCGAGGTCACCGTCGAGGAGGTCAACGAGGCCTTCCGCGTGGCCGCCGAGGGTCCGCTGAAGGGCTACCTGGAGCTGACCATGGACCCGATCGTGTCCTCCGACATCGTCGGCAACCCGCACTCCTGCATCGTCGACGGCCTGGCCACCATGGCCATGGGCAACACCGTCAAGGTGCTCGGCTGGTACGACAACGAGTGGGGCTACTCCAACCGGCTGATCGACCTGACGACGTTCGTCGGCGACAAGCTGTAGACGCTGATGGCCCGGACCGACACCCCATCCGCCATCCCGGGACTGGACCAGCTCGACGCAGCTGGACAGGTGGTCCTGGTCCGGGCCGATCTCAACGTCCCCCTGGAGGGGGGGGAGATCACCGACGAGCTGCGCATCCTCTCCTCCCTCCCCACCGTCAACCGGCTGCGTGAGGCCGGGGCACGCGTGGTGCTGATGAGCCACCTCGGCCGTCCCGGCGGCGAGGTGGTCGAGGAGCTGCGGCTGGCCCCCGTGGCCCACCGGCTCTCCGCCCTGCTCGAGACCGACGTGCGGTACGCACGCGACACGGTGGGCGACGAGGCGCGGACCACCATCGCCGACCTCGCCGACGGCGACGTCGCGCTGCTCGAGAACCTGCGCTTCAACCCGGGCGAGACGACCAACGACGACGAGTTCGCCACGCAGCTGGCCTCGCTGGGCGACGCCTACGTCAACGACGCCTTCGGTGCGGCGCACCGCGCGCACGCCTCCGTCGTCGGCATCCCGCAGCGGCTGTCGGCCGCCGTCGCCGGACTGCTGCTGCAGTCCGAGCTGGACGCGCTGTCCCGGCTGCTCGACGCCCCCGAGTCGCCCTTCGTCGCCATCCTCGGTGGCTCGAAGGTCAGCGACAAGATCGCGGTGATCGAGAGCCTGCTGCCCCGGATCGACCACCTGCTGATCGGCGGGGCCATGTGCTTCACCTTCCTGGCCGCGCGTGGCGGCGACGTCGGTGGGTCGCGGGTCGAGGAGGACCACGTGTCCACGGCGGCCGAGCTGATGGAGAAGGCTGCCGCCCGCGGCGTGCAGATCCACCTGCCCAGCGACGTGGTCGCCGCCGACGGCTTCGCGGCCGACGCCGGCAACGAGGTCGTCCCCGCCGACGCGGTGCCCGCGGACCGCATGGGGCTGGACATCGGTCCCGACAGCACGCGTGCCTACGCCGACGTCATCAGCACCGCCCGCATGGTGCTGTGGAACGGTCCGATGGGCGTCTTCGAGTGGGAGGCCTTCGCGGCAGGGACCCTCGGGGTCGCGCGTGCGCTGGCCGACAGCGACGGCTTCACCGTCATCGGCGGGGGTGACAGCGCTGCCGCGGTGCGGCAGATGGGTCTGGCCGACCGGATGGGCCACGTGTCCACGGGCGGGGGTGCCTCCCTGGAGTTCCTGGAGGGCAAGGACCTGCCCGGCGTCGCCGCGCTGCGCCGCTGACCCCGCACGACCGACGACCCGACACACATCCGAACCGATGACGGAAGCTGAGACCACATGAGCCGCAAACCGCTGATCGCGGGCAACTGGAAGATGCACCTGACCCACCTGGAGGGCATCCAGCTGGTCCAGAACCTCGTGTACCACCTGACGACCGAGGACTACGACTCCACAGACGTGGCGGTCATCCCGCCATTCACGGCGCTGCGGTCCATCCAGACGCTGATCGAGGGCGACAAGCTGTCGCTGAAGCTGGGTGCGCAGTCCTGCCACTGGGAGGAGTCGGGCGCCTACACCGGTGAGGTCTCGGCCGGCATGCTGGCCGCCCTCCGCTGCGAGTACGTGCTGGCCGGGCACTCCGAGCGCCGCGCCCTCTTCGGCGAGACCGACGAGGTCGTCAACCGCAAGGTCAAGGCCATCCTGGCGCAGCAGATGACCCCCATCCTCTGCGTCGGTGAGACGCTCGAGGAGCAGGAGGCGGGCCGCACCCAGGAGGTCATCAGCAGCCAGGTCACCGGCAGCCTCGCGGGCATCGACGCCGCTGCGGTGGGTGACATGGTCGTCGCCTACGAGCCGGTCTGGGCCATCGGGACGGGTCGCACGGCCCTGCCGAGCGACGCCAACGACGGCTGCCGCACCGTGCGGGACACCGTGCGCGAGCTGCACGGCGACGAGGCCGCCGACAGCCTGCGGGTGCAGTACGGCGGCAGCGTCAAGCCGGGGAACGTCGCCGAGCTGATGTCCCAGCCCGACATCGACGGTGCCCTGGTCGGCGGCGCCAGCCTGACCGCGGACGACTTCGCCGTCATCGCCCGCTTCGCACGCCTGTGACCCGTCCGGGGTAGGATCGACCGGACAGGCACCGAGGATCGGACGTGAACGATGGCGAAGCGCAACAAGCACCTCCAGGGGTTGCTGGGTCCGCTCGAGACGGACGTGATGGAGACGGTGTGGCGCCTCGGCGACACGACCGTCCGCGACGTGCACGCCGAGCTGGCCGACCGTCGTGACCTCGCCTACACCACGATCATGACCACGATGGCGCGGCTGGCCTCCAAGGGCCTGCTGACGCGCGACACCTCTGGGTTGGCGCACCGCTACCGCGCGACCGTCAGCCGCGAGGACTACGCCCGCTCGACCGTCGCCTCCGTCGTCGACTGGCTGGTCCAGTCCTTCCCGGAGCCCGCGATGAGCTACTTCGTCGAGAAGATCGACGACAGCTCGGACGCCGACGTGCTGTCCGTCCTGCGGGCCAGCATCGACGCCAAGCGGGCGGAAGAGGACGTATGAGCGCACAGCACGGCCAGCCGGTGCTGTCCGGTCACGGAGGCGTCTGACGCGTGCCTGATGCGTCCGGTTGGTGGGCCGTGACCGATGGGCTGGGCGTCAGCCTGTCGTTGCAGTCCTTCGTCGTCAGGGCACTTCTGGGCTCCGTGGTCGCTGCGGTCCTGGCCGCGCTGGCCGCACGGTTCGGGCTGGTCCGGTCGGCGCGTGCACGACGGACCCTGATCCTGGCGCCGGTCGCCGCCGCCGCGGCCGCCGCCGTCGCCTGCACGGCACCCGGCAGCACCTTCCTGCCGGCCCTGGTCGTCAGCTCCGCCGAGGGCCAGCCGTTCGAGATCTTCGGGGCGCAGTTCACCGTGCGCCGCCTGGAGTGGCTGCTCGTCGCCTACGTGGGCGTGGCCACCTTCCTGCTGCTGCGGCGGGCGCTGGGGCACTGGGCCATCAGCCGCTACGTGCGACACGCCGACCCCGCCGAGGACCCGCGCGTCCTGGCCGTCGTGCGCCGGGTGTCCAGCAAGCTGCGGATCGCCGCGCCGCCGCTGCTGCTGGTCCGTGACTGCCCGGGTGGTGCGTTCACCGCCGGGGTGCGCCGGCCGGTCGTGGCCGTCGACCCGACGCTGCTGACGACGCTGGACGACCGCGAGCTGGAGGGCCTGATCGCCCACGAGCTGGCCCACATCGCACGTCGCGACGTCGCGCTGAACACCACCGTCGCCGTGATCCGCGACCTGACCTTCTTCGTCCCCCCGCTGCGCCTGGCGGCGCGATGGCTGCGAGAGGAGCAGGAGCACTCCGCCGACGACCTCGCCTCGGACGCCACCGGCCGCCCCGCGGCGCTGGCCTCGTCGATCCTGAAGGTCTGGGAGGGCACCCGGGGCAGCGGACACCGTCCTGTCGTCGGCATGGCCTGCGCGACGATGGTGCCGCCGCTGGCGCTGTCCTCACCCATCGGTGTCCCGGCACGCCTGCTGCGGCAGGGCACGATGTCGGGTGGTGCCCGGCTGATCGCCGAGCGGGTCGTCCGGCTGATCGAGCGGGGCGCACCCATCAGCACGCGGCGTCAGCGGGTCGAGCTGTGCCTGGCCATGGCGGCGGTGATGCTGGCGACCGCGGTGACCGTCGTCATCCCCGGTCAGGTCAGCGGCGAGATCCTGCTGGCGTCCTGGGCCCGCCCGCCGGAACGCCCGGTCGAGTCCCCGGCGATGGCCAGCTTCCGTGTGCTGGCACCGACCCAGATCGCCGCGGCCGTCGCCGCCGAGGCGCAGCCGGCGCGGGTCCAGGCCTGTCCCGACTGCGTGCTGCTGGAGAGCGGCGCCGAGTGGCGCACCCAGACCAGCCCGTCGCTGCCCGTCCGCGCGCCGGGCTGGCAGGACGGTGGGCGCAGCTGGCAGGACGCCCGCGAGGGCCTGCCGCCGCTGCCGAGCGCCCAGACGCTGTGGGGTGTCGACTCCTCCAACGGCCGGCTGGGGTTCTTCCTGGTGCAGAGCCAGCGACGCTGAGCCCGCACCGCCGGTCAGGTCGACCCTGATCGCAGGCGTCTGCCTGCTGCGTTACCATCGGCCCCCATCTGTGTCGGCACCTGCGTGCCCGACCACGACTCGTCGAATCTCCGAAAGCTCGTGCTGTGCTCAACATCGTCCTGGTCGTCCTCCACGTCATCGTCTCGATCCTGCTGATCCTGTTCATCCTGCTGAAGTCCGGCAAGGGCGGCGGCCTGTCGGACATGTTCGGTGGTGGCTCGATGAGCGGCGGCGGCGGGTCGACGCTGGCCGAGAAGAACCTGGACCGGCTGACCGTCCTCACCGCCCTGGTCTTCGCCATGACGACGGTGCTGCTGGCGCTCCGCCTGGTCTGAGCCGCCCCGTGCGGGCACGGTCGCTGCCCGGTCACGGCCTGCAGCGGCCGGTCATCCGGCTGGTCGCACTGCTGCTCGCCGGCCTGGTCGCCGCGTGCGACCCGGCGACGGCTCCCGTCACCCCCTCGGCACCGCCGACGGCCGTCAGCCCGGCGCCGACGTCCTCGGTCGGCGGCGGGTCGTTCCGCTACGGGATCGGTGAGCCCACCGCCATCGTGCCGCCCCTGGCGGTCACCGCGGACGACCACGCGGTCGTCGACGCCCTGTTCGACTCGCTGACCGCGTGGGACGACGCCGGTCGACCGGTCCCGTCCGCCGCGTCGGAGTGGACCGTCAACGACACCCAGACGGAGTGGACGTTCGTGCTGCGGCCGGGCGCCACCTTCCACGACGGGCGTCCGGTGCGGGCCCAGGACTTCGTGGCCGCCTGGACCACGCTGGTGCGGACCGGCGGGGCCGGGTACCTGCTGGCCGACGTCGTGGGCCATGCCGCCACGGCCCGGGGTGACGTCGCCAGCCTGCCCGGTGCCCGGGCCGTGGACGACGGCACGCTGCGGGTCTCGCTGGTCCGGCCCCGCTCGGACCTCGCCGCGGTCGTCGGGCACCCGGCGTTGGGGCCGCTGGCCCCCGAGGGGCCGGTCGCTGCGCCGGAGGCGGCCCCCTCGGGCGCACCGACCGAGCCGCCGACGGTTGCGGCGCCAGAGGGCGACGGCAGCACCGTGGACCCCAGCGACATGCCGGTCGGCAACGGTCCCTTCGTCCTGACCGAGCCCTGGGCGCGTGGTGACTTCATCCGCGCGGCGTCCTGGGAGGGCTGGCGCAACGGCACCCGCGCCGTGCCCGGCATCGCCGAGGTCGTGTTCCGCATCAGCGACCTGGACACCAACTACCTGGCGTTCACCCAGGGTCGTCGTGACCTGACGGTGGTGCCGACCGACGCGCTGGCCTCGGCCGCCGAGGACTACCCGGCCCGTGGCGGGGCGTGGGAGGGGCCGGGACTGATCACGGGTGGGCGGCCCGAGGTCTACCTGCTGGCCATGAACCGCCAGGTGGCGCCCTACGACGACCGGCTGGTCCGCGAGGCCGTGTCCCTGGTCCTTGACCGTGCCCGTCTGGCCGCCGAGAACGAGGGCGGCAACCTGGTGCCGTCGACCTCGCTGCTGCCCCCGTCCCTGCCCGGTGCGCGCATCGGCGTGTGTGACCTGTGCACCTTCAACCCCTCGGGTGCGGCCGACCGCCTGGCCCAGGCCGACGTGAGCCAGCTGAGCATCGCCTACAACGCCGGTGGCGGTCACGACCGGATCCGCAACGTGCTGCGGGCGGGGCTCAGCGACATCGGGGTGTCGCTGGTCTCGAACGGTCGCGGCGTGGCGCCGGGCCTGGCGGAGTACCAGGCACGGCTGGCGACCGGCGAGGTGGGCCTGTTCCGGCTGCCGCTCGTCGCCGACGTGCCAAGCGGGCTGTCCGTGCTGTACCCGCTGCTGCACAGCTCACAGGTGCCCGAGGCGGGCGGCCTGAACTACCTGCGCTACGACGACCCCACCGTCGACTCGCTGCTGGACCAGGCCGCCAGGACGGCGAACGTGTCGGCCCGGCAGGCGCTGCTGCTGCGCGTCGAGTCCATCGCCCTGAACCGTGACGTCGTCGTCGCCCCGGTGTTCAGCTACCAGCAGGCCGTGGTGGTGTCCGGCCGGGTCCGCAACCTGCGCTACGGCCCCTTCGGCCTGGCGACCCTCACCGACGTCGTCCTGATCCGCTGAGCCGCGCTGCGGCCGGCACTCAGCGCAGCCGCCACAGCTGCACCCGGCCCTCGCCGTCCAGGTGCAGCCCGCGCACCTGGGGCCGGCTGCTGACCGGGACGGTGGAGAACCACAGCGGGATCAGCGGCATGTCGTCGAGGGCCAGCGTCTCGGCGGCGCCGTACAGCTTCTGGGCGGTCGGGATGTCACGTTCGCGGCCGGCGGCGACCAGCAGGTCGGCCAGGGCGGTGGACCGGTAGCGCACGTCGTTGGCCGTCCCGCGGGGACCCAGGAGCGGCTCGATCACGCGGACGGACGCAGCGACGTCGGCCTGCCACGTCAGGCGGAACGGGCCCTCGACCCCGCTGGTCGTGATCCGGTCCAGGAAGGCCGTGCCGGGCTCGCTGGCCAGCTCGATGCCGCGCGCGTCCAGGACGTCCCGCCAGTCCTCGGCGATCGCCCGGATGACCGGCTCGTGCCCGCCGTCACCTGCGAACCACAGGGTCAGCGAGGGCGGCTCCTCGGGCCACAGGGACCGGGCCAGCTGTGCGTCCTGCCGGCACCAGCGGCAGACGGTCTCGGGGTCACGCGCCAGCCCGGGTCCCACCAGCCGGTCCGCGGGCAGGACCGCACCGTCCATCAGGTCCGTGGCCAGGCGCTCACGGTCGATCGCCGCCGACAGGGCCCGCCTGACGTCGGGGTCGGCGAAGCCCGGCACGGTCAGGGGGATGCCCAGGTAGGCCAGCTGGCGGCCCGGGACGCGCAGCAGCTGCGTACGGGACCCGTCAGCGGAACCGGCGGGTGGCACCAGATCGCCGTCGGCCCCCACGACGACGTCGTCCTCGACACCCGGCGCCGCAGCCAGGCTGACGCGCACCACCGTCGCGACGACGCGGTCACCCAGCGGGTGCCCCGCGACGGCCTCCAGCGTCAGGGTGTCGTCCTGGCGTGCCGCGACCCGCAGCGGGCCGTAGCCCATCGGATCGCGGGCGAAGCCGTCGGCGTCGTCATCAGCCAGCGACGGCAGCGCCACGAACGTCGGGTGGGCCAGCAGCTGGGGGACCTGGGCGAACGGTGCGGCGAGGGAGAAGGCCAGCGTCACGTCGTCGCGAGCACGGACATCGCTCAGGTTCGACGCCAGCGGCAGGCCGGCGGCCATGGCGGCACGCCAGCCACGCTCCAGGTCGGCCGCCGTCACCGGGGTGCCGTCGTGCCAGGT
This sequence comes from Euzebya sp., assembly GCA_041633535.1. Taxonomy (GTDB): domain Bacteria; phylum Actinomycetota; class Nitriliruptoria; order Euzebyales; family Euzebyaceae; genus Euzebya. The sequence goes on from JBFKGB010000008.1 coordinate 8,471, forward strand.
CCAGCCGGCCTTGATGGTCAGCTCCCACCGACGCAGATCCGCCGAGCTGATGGACTGCATCAGCGCCTCGGGCGCCTCCGGCCCCCATGACGGCAGGCGGGTGTCCGGGTCGGTGTGGACCAGCGGCGGGAACAGGGTCGCGGCCAGGTGCGGTGAGGTCACGTGTGGGTGCAACGACCCGGCCGGCCCCAGCCACACCTGCAGCGTCGGGTCCTTGTCGCCCACGACACCGCTGGCGGTCAGGCCGCGCGGTGGCGGCGGGTCCCCGCAGCCGCTGAGCACCAGCAGGGCCAGGAGCAGACCCGCCAGCCCTCGCCTCACTCCTCCTCCAGGTCCAGGACCCGCGACGCCTCGATGGCGTCGGCCATGAACCGTTCCTGGCTGGACAGCCCGTCGGGGTTCTCCGGCCGGCTCCATGAGCCGTCGGCACGCAGGTGCCAGGCCTGCCGCTGGTCCTGCCACGTGATGTCCAGGATCGTCATCAGCTCGCGCCGCAGCCCCGGGTCGGTGATCGGCACCATCGCCTCGACCCGTCGGTCCAGGTTGCGGGGCAGCCAGTCGGCGGAGCCGATCCACACCTCCTCCCCGAACTGCAGGATCCGCTCGTGCTCCAGCAGCCGCCCGACGACGGAGATGACCCGCATCCCCTCCGACAGCCCCGGGATGCCGGGACGGACCCCGCAGATGCCGCGGACGATCAGGTCGACGGTGCAGCCGGCACGGCTGGCCCGGTACAGCTCGGTGATCAGCTGACGGTCCGCCAGCGAGTTGAGCTTCAGCCGGATGACGCCGCGGCGACCCAGCGCCGCCTGCTCCCGGATCTTCTCGGCGAGCCGTGCCCGCAGCGCGACCGGGGCGACCAGCAGGGTGGTGTAGTGGTCGTGCCGCGCGTAGCCGGTCAGGTAGTTGAACAGCTGGGTGACGTCCTCGGCGACGTCCTCGCGGCTGGTCATCAGCCCCAGGTCGGTGTACAGCCGGGCCGTCTTGGGGTGGTAGTTGCCCGTGCCGATGTGGACGTAGCGGCGGATGCCGTGCTCCTCGCGCCGCACGATCAGCGCCAGCTTCGCGTGGGTCTTCAGGCCGACCAGGCCGTACACGACGTGGACGCCCGCCCGCTCGAGCAGGCGGGCCCAGCCGATGTTGGCCTGCTCGTCGAAGCGGGCCTTCAGCTCGACCAGCGCCACGACCTGCTTGCCGGCCTCGGCCGCGTGGGTCAGGGCGGCGACGACGGGGGAGTCCCCCGACGTCCGGTACAGCGTCTGCTTGATGGCGAGGACGTCGGGGTCCTCCGCGGCGGCGGTGATGAACCGCTCGACGGTGCCGGCGAAGGACTGGTAGGGGTGGCGCAGCAGGACGTCGCGCTCGGCGATCTCGCTGAACATCCGGTGGCCGCTGACCTGGCCGCCGTGGACCTCGGGCCGCAGGCGCGGGTGCGGCTCGGGGTGCCACGGCTCGTACCGCAGCGTCGGCTGGTCCAGGTCGGCCAGCTCGTCCAGGTCGGACCGGCCCAGCAGCCCACGCACGGCGTAGGTGTGCATCGAGCCGATGTCCAGCTCCTCCTGCAGCCGCTCGACGGTCTCGGTGGGCATGTCGGCGGCCACCTCCAGGCGGACGACGGCACCGAAGCGTCGGCGGGACAGCTGCTCCTGGATCGCCAGCAGCAGGTCCTCGGCCTCGTCCTCGTCGACGGACACGTCGGCGTTGCGGGTGACCCGGAACAGGTGGGCCTCGAGCACCTCCATGCCGGGGAACAGCGCGCCGAGCTGCCAGCGGATCAGCTCCTCCAGCGGCACCCATGCCCGGGTGGTCCCGGGGACCTTCCAGAAGCGGGGAAGCACCGCCGGGATCTTCACGCGGGCCAGCTTGGTGTGGCCGGTCTTGTTGTCGAGGACCGTGACGGCCAGCGACATCGCCAGGTTGGAGATGTAGGGGAAGGGGTGCCCGGGGTCGACCGCGAGCGGTGTCAGGACCGGGAAGATCTCCTCCTGGAACTGCCGCCCCAGGCGGTTGAGGGCGCGCTCGTCGAGGTCGGCGACATGGACGACCCCGATGCCGCGACGGGCCAGCAGGGGCAGGATCTGCTCGTGCAGGAGGGTCGTGGAGTGATCGGCCATGGGCCGCACCCGGCGCGAGATGGCCTCGAGCTGCTCGACGGCGGACATCCCGTCCGGCGTGCGCTTGCGCAGCCCCGCCGCGACCTGGTCGCGCAGTCCGGCCACCCGCACCATGAAGAACTCGTCCAGGTTGGAGGAGAAGATGGCGACGAACCTGAGCCGTTCCAGCAGCGGGACGGCCGGGTCGGCGGCCTGCGCCAGCACCCGCCGGTTGAACTCCAGCCAGGACAGCTCGCGGTTGCTGAACAGCCCCGGGTCGTCCAGGTCGACCACCGGGGTCCGCCGGAAGCGGCCGTCGGGTCCGCGTGCAGGCAGGGCCGTACCCGACCAGCCACGGTCCTGCTCCGAATCATCTGTGCGCTCCACGGTCCGGTCAGGCTAGACGCCCACCGTGACGCACACAGGTCGCGCCCCGTCCGGGGTCCTTACATCCCGGTGACAGCCCCTGCCGACCGACCCCCTCCGCCGTACGAACGGGCACTGTTCACACATGACCACCACCCTCGATGCACCGTCGGACACGGCCCGGAACCCCCAGGCGTCGCGGCGCTGGCCGGCGGTCCTCGCCGGACTCGCCGCGACGGCTGTCGCGCTGGGTCTCTCCGAGCTGCTCGCGGGCCTCGTGGGGCCGGTGCCGTCGTTGGTGTACGCGATCGGCAACGCCGTCGTGGACCTCGGCGCCGGGACACCGGTGAAGGACATCGCCATCGCGCTGTTCGGCACCAACGAGAAGACGGCGCTGATCATCGGCACCGTGGTGGTGGCCCTGCTGGTCGGTGGGGGACTGGGCCGGCTGGCACAGCGTCGCGGTCTGCTCGTCGCCGGTCTCGGCTTCGCGGTGTTCGGCGTCCTCGGCGTGGTGGCCACGACGGCCAACCCGCTGGACTCCGCCGTCTGGGCCCTCGTGTCGGCCGTCCTCGTCGTCGCCGTCGCCGTCGGCGTCCTCGACCGGCTGCTGGGCCTGAACCAGCGCATCGACGCGGCCGCGTCGGCGGCGACGGACGGCGCCGATCCGCGCGTCGGCCGCGGCCGGCGTGAGCTCCTGCGGATCGCCCTCGGGCTCGTCGCGGTGGGTGGTGTCGCGGGCGGGCTCGGTCGGTCGCTGCTGGGCCGCACACAGACCGCGGTCGTGCGGGCCGACCTGGTGCTGCCCGAGGCGGTCGCCGCGCCCCCGGCACCGGCCGGAGCCGCCTTCGACGGCATCGACGGCCTGTCCCCGCTGTTCACGCCCAACGACGAGTTCTACCGGATCGACACCGCGCTGATGTCCCCGGTCGTGGACGTTGACACCTGGACCCTGCGGATCACCGGCATGGTCGGTCAGGAGGTCGAGCTGACCTACGACGACCTGCTGTCCCTCCCCCAGGTCGAGGCCGACGTGACCATCGCCTGTGTGTCCAACGAGGTGGGCGGCGACCTGATCGGCAACGCCCGCTGGCAGGGCGTGCTGCTGGCCGACGTGCTGGACCTCGCCGGCGTCGACGACGAGGCCACCCAGATCATCGGTCGGTCGGTCGACGGCTGGACGGCGGGGTTCCCCACCGACATCGCCTACGACGGCCGCAACGCCATGGTCGCCATCGCCATGAACGGCGAGCCGCTGCCCGTCGACCACGGCTTCCCGGCCCGCCTGATCGTCCCCGGCCTGTACGGCTACGTGTCGGCCACCAAGTGGCTCGAGGCCATCGAGCTGACGACCTGGGAGGCCGTCGACGGCTACTGGATCCCGCGCGGCTGGTCCAAGGAGGGACCGGTGAAGACCCAGTCGCGCATCGACGTGCCCGCCCCGCGACAGCAGGTCGCCGCCGGTGCGGCCGTCGTCGCCGGGGTCGCCTGGGCGCAGCACCGCGGGGTCGCGGCCGTCGAGGTGTCCGTCGACGACGGACCGTGGCAGCAAGCCGAGCTGGCCGAGGAGCTCAGCATCGACACGTGGCGGCAGTGGCGCTTCGCGTGGGAGGCCACACCCGGCGAGCACGTCCTGCGGGTCAGGGCGACCGACGGCGAGGGGATGACGCAGTCCGGCGAGCGGGTCCCGGTCGCGCCCGACGGGGCCGAGGGCTTCCACACCCGCATCGTCCGCGTCACGTGAGACACCCTTCCTGACTGACCTGGGTCAGTCCCGCGGGGTAGCCTCCGAACCCCAGGTACGTCGGACCGCCGGACCGACGGGGGTCACAGGAGGGCCGCAGGATGGACTTCGCTCCCAACGCACGGGTGCGTGAGCTGACCGAGAAGATCTCGTCGTTCATGGACGAACACGTCTTCCCCAACGAGGAGGTGTTCTTCGAGCAGATCGCCGAGTCCGGCGACCCGCACCACCACCCCCAGATCATGGAGGACCTGAAGGCCAAGGCCCGGGCCGAGGGGCTGTGGAACCTGTTCCTGCCCGACGCCGAGCACGGTGCCGGGCTGACCAACCTGGAGTACGCGCCCCTGGCCGAGCTGATGGGCCGCGTCATGTGGGCCCCCGAGGTGTTCAACTGCAACGCACCTGACACGGGCAACATGGAGGTGCTGGCCCAGTACGGCACCACGGCCCAGCAGGAGCGGTGGCTGACCCCCCTGCTGGAGGGGCAGATCCGGTCGTGCTTCTCGATGACCGAGCCCGCGGTGGCGTCCTCCGACGCCCGCAACATCCAGTCCCGCATCGTCCGCGACGGCGACGAGTACGTCATCGACGGGCGCAAGTGGTGGACGTCCAACGCGGGCCGCCACAACTGCGAGGTCTCCATCTTCATGGGGATCACCGACCCCGACGCCGAGCCCCACCGGCAGCAGTCGATGATCATCGTGCCGCTGGACACGCCGGGCATCACGGTGCACCGCAACCTCACGGTCTTCGGCTACGTCGACCCCGAGGGGCACATGGAGATGTCCTTCGACGACGTCCGTGTCCCGGCCGAGAACCTGCTGCAGGAGGAGGGGGACGGCTTCCGGATCGCCCAGGGGCGTCTGGGTCCCGGCCGGATCCACCACTGCATGCGGCTGATCGGCCTGGCCGAGCGGGCCCTCGGTGCGATGGTGCGCCGGGTGACCGAGCGCGAGACGTTCGGCAAGGCCATCGCCCGGCAGGGCGTGGTGCAGGAGTGGATCGCCGACTCACGCATCGAGATCGAGCAGGCGCGTCTGCTGACCCTGAAGGCCGCGTGGATGATGGACACGGTCGGCAACAAGGCCGCCCGCACCGAGATCGCGGCCATCAAGGTGATCGCCCCGTCGATGGCCTGCCGCGTGATCGACCGGGCCATCCAGGCCCACGGCGGCATGGGCGTCTCGCAGGACACCTTCCTGGCCAGGGCCTACGCCGGCGCCCGGTCCCTGCGTCTGGCCGACGGCCCCGACGAGGTGCACCGCATGTCCATCGCCAAGGGCGAGTTCAAGAAGGTGCTGGGCTGAGAGACGTCCCGTGATCCAGCGGCCACGAGCGCGCCCTTGGAGATGGTCTGGTGGATGGTGTGACGGGTGGCCGGGTCGGTCAGCAGCCGATCGGCCAGCCGCAAGTCGACTGTCGGCGGTCGGGTCGCGTCGGGCGGCTGCTGCAGCCCGTGCTTCGCGGGAGGCGGCAGCACGGCCCCGGCGGTAGCCGTGGGTGAGCTGATCCTTGCGGAAGGCCCGTTCGGGCTTGCCGTCGGCCCGTGACTTCCGCGGCCCCGCCGCCGCGGCGGGATCCTGGATCGCCGTTCTCGACCATTTGGCGCGGAGAGGACGGGGAGGGGGATGGACGTCAGCAACCCACGGCATAGCTCACGGCAGCACACACCCGATCAAGGGTCGCGTCATCGACTGTCCCGAGGCGACTGGTGAGCGTGTTCTGGGCGACCGTGTGGAGCCCGTCGCAGTTGACGACCGAGGGGCGCGACAACCCGATCTCCACATGGTCGAGGTCCACCTCGACACCGAGCCCGCGCACCGATGTGGTGATCTCGACGACGGTCACCATCACGCGGACGTCGATGACCTCGTCCCGGGTCAAGACCAGGACCGGGCGCCGCTTCGATCCGACTTCCGCCAGCCAGATGTCACCGCGATTCACACCTCGCCCCAGGCCTCTGCGTCGGCCCACCCGTCGTCGGCGCGCTCGGGGTGCCGCTGGTATGCCGCACGATCAGCGAGTGCCTGTGCGGTGCGGACCGCAGCTGCCACGCCTTCGCGGGCCGCTGCTGAGATGTTGATGCCCAGCCGGCGCGCGTCGTCGGCGAGATCATCATCCATCGTGAACGTAGTACGCGAAGTAGCCATATGCTGATGCTAGCACCGCCTGCTAGCCAAGAGCGCACGTGAGTTGATGGGTGAGACCGCAGCCCACCTGCGACTGCGGCATCCATGTGGAAGCGGCTGATGCACGCGGCCATACCCGATGCCCGACCGGACGCGACGACGGGACAACTCCTAGGCACTGTCCTCGCGCCGGCGCCGCGCTCCGGCGGCCCCGGGGGGTGGGGCCTCAGTCCGCGGCGCGGGCAGGCTCGTCGTCCAGGACGATGACGCGGTCGGGCTCGACGGCAGGACCGGCCTGGGCAATCACCTCGAGGATGTCGCCACCGACCAGCTCCTCGCGCTCGAGCAGGGCGTCGCGGAGGGCCTCGACGATGTGGCGGTTGGCCTGGAGCGTCGCCGTCGTCCGCGCCAGCGACTCCTTCAGGAGGGCGTCGACCTGCGGCCGGGTGGCGCCGTCACCCAGGACACGCCCGACGATGTTGGTCCCGTTCACCGACGACTGCTGGATCGCGGCCAGGCTGACGAGGGAGTCGCCCATGCCGTGCAGGCCGACGATCTCACACGCCGTCTTCGTGGCGGCCGCCAGGTCGGACCCCGGGCCGGTGGATGTCGAGCCGAACCAGATCTCCTCTGCCGCCTTGCCGCCCATCGCGATGTCGACCATGTCGAACATCTGCTGGCGGGAGCGGGTGAAGACCTCCTCGGTGTCGCCGTGGGCCAGCAGACCCAGGGCGCTCTTGCGCTTGATGATCGACAGGATCTCGAGCCGACGGTGCCCCGACAGGTGGGCCATCACGGCGTGCCCCGCCTCGTGGGTCGCGACCCGCCGGCGCTCGCCGTCGGTGTAGGGCGTGGGGGTGGCAAGGCCGACCTCGATGTCCAGGCGGGCCTGCTGCAGGTCGTTGAAGGTCATCCCGTCGCGGCCGTTCTTCAGACCGACGATCAGGCCCTCGTCGAGGAGGTTCTCGATCATGACCGGCGTGTAGCCCATCGTCTGACCGGCGAGGAGGTCACGGGCCTCGTCGCTGTCCAGGTCGGGGGCGTGGACCTTGCGGTCCAGGTAGTAGTCCAGCAGGGCACGGCGCTGGTCACGCGCCGGCGGGTCGAAGCTCAGCTGCTTGTCGAACCGGCCGGGACGCATCAGGGCCGGGTCCAGGTCCGACGCCCGGTTGGTGGCCGCGATGACCAGGATGTTGTGGTACGGCGAGGGCTTCGCGGCGATCTGACGGTGCACCGGCAGGAACGCGTTCAGCTTCTCGGCGAACCAGTTGCGGGTGCGGATCCCCGGCGGCGGGGTGTCGAAGCTCTGCAGCTGGACCAGCAGCTCGTTGACGACCCCCGAGGCACCGTCGTTGGACCCGAAGCGGCTGACGGTCATGCCGCCGCCCTCGAACGGGGTCGTCTGCAGCCCGCCGGCCATGCCGTCGCCGCCGAACGCCTCGGCGGAGGCGTGCAGGCACCCGCTGGTCATCGCGTTGGTCCCCACAGGCTGGGCGGCCGAGCGGACGCCCGATCGGGACAGCGCGATCGCGTCGATCTCCTCGATGAAGCCGATGGCCCCACCGTCCTCGCGGGCGGCCTTGCGCAGCTCCTTGAAGTAGCTGCGGATCTTCTTGGCCGTCGCGCCGTAGTACATCGACTGGAAGGAGGTGGCGGACACGAAGAGGAAGGGGACCTGCGCCTCGCGTGCCATGGCCTTGGCGAGGTGGGTCTTGCCCGTCCCCGGCGGCCCCTCGAACATCACGCCGCGCCGCGGGGTCCCGCCCAGCTTGTCGCGGTAGATCTTGTGACCCATGAAGGTGTTGAGGGTCCGGGTCACCTCATCCACGACGCTGTCGAGGCCCACCACGTCGCTGAACCGGGTCTGGATCTGGTCCGGGGCGAACCGGATGTGGGGGGAGCGGCCGTTCAGCAGCGGCATCGCGAGGGCCAGGCCGATGGCCAGGATGATCACGACGGGCAGCACCCAGATCGCGGCGTCCGCGGTCAGCGTGGGCACCTGGAAGAAGTTGAGTCCGCGCCCCTCGAGGATCCGTGACCACAGGAACAGGAACGGCGGGGCCAGGACGACGGCGAGGACCTTCAGCCGGTGGATCCTGGCCCGCTCACGTGCGCGGCCGACGTCGGCGTGGTGTGCGCCCACCAGCCCGTGGCCCAGCTCCGCGGCGACCGATCCGGTGGTGGAGAAGGCCGAGCGGCCCTCCGACGACGTGCGGGTCGGTGTCTGCTGGTCATCGCTCATGAGGGGCCACCTTGTGATTACGCGCAGTGTCATCGGACGTGAGGTCAATTCTGCACCATTACGACGCGTAAGCAAACCCCGTTGACGATTTCAGACGAATTCACTGGATTCTTCTGGGAGCAGGAGGCAGAGGACGCAGTGGTGTCGTCACGATCAGCGATGTCGCGTTGCGTGGTCGTAGGGCGACGGGGCTGGGGCTACGGGCGACGGGCCGGTCCGTGTGTGACCCTGTGGGGGTGCGACGACGGATGGTGGTGCTGGGAGCGACGGGCAGGACCGGTCGGCTCATCGCCGAGGAGATGGCCGGGACCGACCAGGTGCTGCTGCTCGGGCGTGACCCGATGGCCCTGGGCGAGCTGGGGGAGCGGCTGGGTCTGGCCACCGCGGTGACGACCCTGGAGGGGCTGGGCGCGCACCTGCAGCCGGGTGACGTCCTGCTGTCCGCCGTCGGTCCCTATGACCTTGTGGGCGACGCGGTGGTCCAGTCCGCGATGCGTGCCGCCGTGACCTACGTCGACGTGGCCGGCGAACCGGCCTTCCTGGACCGCGTGTACACCCAGCACGGGCCGGAGGCCGCGATCCTGGGCACCACGCTGCTGCCCGGGGCGGGCTACGAGCACATCCCCGGCCACCTGGTCGCCCACGAGGCGCTGCGCGCGGTGGGGGACGAGGGCCGCTCCGTCGAGATCGCCTACCTGACCGACGGCGGCCTCGAGGCCGGTGGGGCCGGGGGACGTCGCTCACTGGTCCGGGCCATGAGCCGCCCGACGACGACGTTCCACCGCGGCGGGCTGCGTCAGGAGAACGTCGGTGCCCGTCGGTCCTCCTTCCGTGCGGCGGAGGTGCGCCACCACACGTTGTCGATCGGGGGCGCCGAGGTCTGGACGCTGCCGCTGCACCACCCCCGGCTGACGTCGGTGGACGTGCACACGGGCTGGTTCGGACCGCTGGGTCCGGCGGTGTCGCTGTCCACCCGGTTCGCGATGCCCTTCCGCGTCGTCGGCGGCGACCGCGTGGTCGACCAGGCCCTGCGGGTCATCGGCGACGGGTCGTCGGCTGCGCTCAGCGAGGGGACCAGCCGCGTCGTGGCCCGCGTCCGGGCCGCCGACGGCACCGTCATCGCCCGCCGGGAGGCGGTCGGGGGCAACGCGATCGTCGTCGCCGCCAGGCTCGCCGCCGCGACGGCGGACCGTCTGGCGCTGCGGGACCTGCGCGACCTGCCCACCGGAGCCACCGACCCGATCGCGGCCTTCGGCGCCGAGGGTGTGGCCGACCTGTGCAGCTGGGCCGGCATGGTCGTGATCTGAATGATCAACATCCACCATGGTGGATGTTGATCACCAGCCGGGATCAGCCGGTGGCGGCGTCGAGCAGCGCTGCGGCGAGGATGTCGTGCCCACGTGCGTTGGGGTGGACGTCCGGCTGCGGATCCAGCATGTGGGTGGTCGCCGCCGCCGTGTGCAGCATCGGGGTGAAGCCGTCGGCCACGCCCACACCCAGCGGTGTGGCGACGTTGCGGGCGATGTCGTTCAGGCGGGCCACCATCGCCGTGGACTCCGCCTCCTGTGAGGTCGTGTCCGCGGGGTCGCCCAGCCCCAGGCTGAACGGGTTGTAGGCGGTCAGCAGCAGGACACGTGCCGACCCGGCCGATCCGGTCAGCTGCTGCAGGATCGCGCGGAGGTTCTGCTCGTAGGCATCCAACGAGGTGTCGACGCGCTGCTGGCAGGCCGGGCTGCGCAGGTCGGTGCCGCAGTCGGCGGACTCCAGGTGGCCCAGCAGGTCGTTGGCCCCGATGTCGATCGTGACGTAGGCGGTGGGTCGCGACGCCAGCACGTCCAGGGCCCGGTCCAGCTGGCCGCTGCGCAGCATCGTCGCCGACGTCTCGCCGCTGACGCCCAGGTTGGTCAGCCCGTAGACGGTGCCATCGGCCTCGCCGACCGCGCGGTGGAAGCGTGAGACGTAGCCGTCGGCTGCACGGTCGACCCCGACGTTGGCGGCCAGGGAGTCCCCGAGGGCCAGCACGACCGGGTCGCCGGGCGCCTCGAGGGCGTCGACGGTGCCGGGGCCCAGGACCTCCGGCGGGACGGCGACCGACTCGACCCCACCGGCGGCCTGGGCACGGATGGATGCCAGCAGCTGACCGCCGGTCAGGGGGGTGCCGGCGCGGGTGCCGATGACCACCATGCGGTCATCCGTGATGTCGATCGACTGCACGACCGTCCGCTGCGCGGCCAGGGCCGCGTTCAGGTCCGCGATGGACCCCAGGACCTGCTGGATCGCGCCGCTCGCGACCCCCGGGACGCTGATGCCACCGAAGTCCAGGGTCCCCAGCTGCAGGTCGACCCCGCCCTCGGGACCCGACTGCACGGTCACCGTCGCGGTCCCCGACGCCGTCAGCGTCCCGGCCTTGAAGCCGGCGACGAAGGCGATGTCGCGGGTCGCCCCGCGCAGGTCCAGGTCGATCCGGCGGACCGGCAGCCGGCCGTTGTCGTTGATGCCCTGCTGGACGACAGCCTGCAGCTGCGGCTCGGTCAGCTCGATCCGGAACGCCGCCCCCTCCTCGACACCGGCGAGCTGCTGCTCGGCCTCGGCGAGCGCGGTCGGGTCGGCCGGGTCAGCCGTCCCCTCGGTCCGCGACAGCGCCTCGACCAGCTCCAGGGCGGTCAGCGAGAACCAGCTTCCGCCGGCCAGCAGCGCCACCAGCAGCGTGATGCCGACGGCTCGACGCGGGGGCCCCTGCGTGCGGTGCGCGACGACCCCGGCTGCGAGCAGCAGGACAGCCAGGGCGACGCCGAGCGCCGGCGTGACCAGCAGCGCGGTGAGGGTGCCGAGGACGAACGCGGTCACGAGGGCGAGGACGATCAGCATGGGACGCCCATTGTCCGTCGTCGGTGCACGTGCGGCAGCCGACGCACCCCGCGGTCACAGCAGGGCGAGGTCGATCTGGTCGGCCATCGAGTCGTCGAAGCGCCGGCGGATCGTGTCGATGCGGCGCTCGCGCTCGCGTCCGTCGGTCGTGCCGCACCACGCCAGCGCGTGCTCCCAGGCCTGGCCGCGGACCGCCGCCTGCAGGGGTTCGTGCTGCAGCCACCGACCCAGGTTCTCGAGCATCGCCAGGTCGTCGATGACCTGGTCCATCCGGCTGTGGCGCAGGTAGGCGGCCAGCAGGAACTCGACCATCCCGCCGGAGTCCTCCAGGGACTGCCGCGCGGTGTCCAGCGCCAGGTTGATCTCGCGGTGGTCGTGGAACGCGCGGGCCAGCCCGGCGAGGGCCTGGGCCCGCTCCAGCCCCGGCGGTGCCTTCAGGGCCAGCTTCAGCTGCTCCTGTCGTTGCCGTCTGTCGCGACCTGGCTCGACGAATGCGTACTTGTGCTCGTTCATCCACCCTCCTGCCCTAGGGTTCGACACCGATGCCACGCAACCCTGCCTCGACGCACGAACCGTCCGATGTGAGCCGGGGCGGCCGACGGATCGACCACAGCGCGTTGCGGCTGCTGCTGGCGGTCCTCGTCACCGCCGGCCTGGCGGTCGCCACGGTCCCGGCGACGGCGCAGGGCGAGCCGCAGGTCGACCTTCCCGCGACACGGCTGGCGGGCGCCGACCGCGTCGCAACCGCCGAGGTCGTGGCCCGCGCGTGGGTCGACGGGGGCGGCCGGTCGACGACCGTGGTCGTGGTCCCCCGGACCGCCACCGGGGTCGCGTTGTCGACCGCCGGTCTGGCCGGTCGTCTCGGCACGGTGACGCTGCTGTCGGACCAGCCGCCGTCCGCCTCGACGGTCGAGGTGGCCCGCGCGGTCGGTGCATCGCAGGCCGTCGTCGTCGGGGGCGGCGCCACGCTGCAGGAGGGGTGGGCGGCCGCCGGCTTCACGGTGTCGGCGATCGAGG
>JBFKGB010000009.1:0-20793 GCA_041633535.1 Euzebya sp.
CCGCCCCCCCGGCGTCGTGCAGCAGGTGGGCGGCGGAGGGGTTCAGCGGAGCCATCGCCGCACACGCTAGCGACACGCCGACGCCGATGACGACACGGGCGGGTCAGCCGCCCCGCAGCCGGTCCAGCACCGCCTCACCGACGGCGGACGGACCGCCGGCGACCCGGACGTGGACCGGGGCGATGGTGCGCACCGCCTCGACAAGGTCGGTGGAGGGACGGTCACGGTCGGTCAGCAGCACCGGCTGGCCGGTCGCGGCCGCTGCCAGCGCGTCGGGGTACGTGGCGGCCGAGGCCAGCCACGTCGTCGTCGCAGGGACACCACCCGCCTGGAGGGCCTTGGCTGCCTCACGTGCGACGGCGACGGCCGTCGCGACCCGGTCGGGCCCGGCGACCCGACGCCCGGTCACCGGCTGGCCCCCGGCCGCGCCCGCGGCGGCGACCGCCTGCGTCAGGACCCCCTCGCTGACGGCCGCGGGGCCGCCCAGTGCGATCAGGGTGCCCGGCGACAGGCGGGTCAGGGCATCCGCGGTCTCGGCCGGCAGACGGTCGGGGTCCACCAGCAGCACCGGGGCGCCCAGGGCGGCCGCCAGCGGTGCACCTGCAAGGGCGTCGAACGGGCTGCCGGCCGTGGCCAGGACGACCACGTCACGCGGCCCCTCCCCCGCCAGCGCGGCGGCCGTCGCATGGCGACCGGCCCCCTCGATGCGGGTCAGCTCGACCGGTGCACCGCCGGCTGCCTGCCGGGCCGCGTCGGCCACCTGCGGGCTGATGGCCGCCGGTCCACCCACCACCACGATCCGGGCCGGCGACAGCCGGGTGATCAGGTCACGGCTGGGCGCCGGCAGCGTCCCCGGACGGCTGAGGACCAGGCTGACCGTCGGGTCGGCTGCGGCCAGGGCCGCCGCGGCGAGGGCGTCGGGGAAGTCCTCCCCGGACGCCAGCAGCACGGTGCCGCCGGCCGCCGGCCCGTCGCCCGACGGCCCGCCGCCCGCGGGGGCAGTGCCCGCGACCGCGGCGGCGGTGGCGTACCGGTCCGCGCCGGCGTGCCGCGACAGCCCGGCCACCCGGGTGGTCCACACGCCGCGGCCGTAGGTCCCGACGGTCAGCTGCCGGGTGAGGGCGTCCATGTCCAGCGCCGTCACCGGGGCCTGCGGCAGGTCGGCGCCGACACGGCGCCACGTCGGCCGGGTGTCCGGGGCGGACCCCGTGCCCCTGCCAGCGCCCGGGCCGGCGACGTCGTGCGAGACGAACACGCCGACGTCGGTGGCGGCCAGGACGACCTGCCGTGCGCTGCCGTCCCCCTCCGCGACGACCAGCAGCTCGTTGACGGGGGCCTGTGGCAGCCCGGCGCCGACCGCGGTCACGCCGTCGTCGTCCAGCCGCAGGACCTGGGCGTCGGGGGTCCCCGACCGGTAGCCCGACGTCCCCACCAGCAGGGCGGTGCCGGTGAACGCCAGCGTGGTGACCCAACGGTCCCCCTCGACCACCCGGTCCCAGTCCTGACCACCGTCGCGCGTCAGCCACACGCTGCCGTCGTCGGTGCCCGCGGCCAGGGTGGTCCCGCCGTCGGCACGGGCCGCCAGCGCCGTCACCGTGGCGAACGGGTAGTCGGGGTCGGGGGAACGCCCCGACGTCAGGTCCGGTGAGATCCGGCGCCAGGTCTGGCCGGCGTCATCCGAGGCGTGGACGGCGGTGCCGGCGAACAGCAGCCGGTCGGGGTCGTCGGGCAGCCTGATCAGCGGCGTCGCCCAGGCCGTCCGTTCCTCATCGGGCAGGCCCAGCTGGCGACCCTGCCGGCCCAGGTCGGTGGTCACCTGGCACCGGCCGTACTGTCCGCACATGATGACCTCGCCGGGGCGTCCGGGGTGCGCCACGACACGCGTGCCGTCGCCGCAGGCCACGGTGCCGCGCCAGTCCTGCGGGGTGGCGTCGGACGCCCGGCAGCCACGGTCCTGGAACCCGCCGGCCACACCCCCGGCGGCGGTGGCCACGTCGTAGAGCTGGGTGAAGCCCTGCTCGGCCGTGGCGGTCCAGGTCAGCGTCCGGCCGCCGGCGTCCGAGACGTACATGCCACCGTCGGTGGCCAGCACCGCCCGTCCGGCGTCGGCCGGGTCCCAGACCAGGTCGTGCTGGTCGGGGTGCACGATGCCGTCCGCGGTGAAGGTCACGCCGCCGTCGACGGACTCGAGCAGGCGCAGCCCCGGGACCAGGACGCGGTCGGGGTCGTCGGGTGCCGGGAACACCCTGCCGAACCACCAGGCGAAGATGAACTGCAGCGAGGTGTAGAGGGGGTCCTCGTCGACGCGACGCCAGTCCTGCCCGCCGTCGTCGCTGCGCCACAGCCCGGCGGCCCGGCCGTCCCCACGGGTCACGACGGCGTAGACCCGCCGCGGATCGGCGGGGCTGAAGCCCACGGCGATGCGGCCGCTGTCCTCGGCGAAGCCCGGCAGCCCCGCCACCGGCACCCAGGAGTCACCGCCGTCGGTCGAGGACCAGGTCCCCGACCCGGCCCCGCCGTAGCGGCGACGGTCCGGCGTGCGCTGCCGGTCCCACATCGTGGCCAGCAGGTGGTCGGGGTCGGAGGGGTCCACGGCGATGTCGGCGCCCCCGGCGGTCGGGGTCGTCGGGGCCAGCACCTGCGTCCAGCTGCGGCCGGCGTCGGTGCTGCGGTAGATGCCCCGCTGCCCGCCGGGGCCGAACAGGTCGCCACCGGCGGCCAGCCACAGCACGTCGGGGTCGGTCGGGTGCGGCTCGATCCGGGCGATCACCCCGGAGTCGGCCAGCCCCGCCGGTGCCCAGCTCGCACCGGCGTCGGTGGACCGGTACACGCCGGTCCCGCCGTAGGTCAGGGACCCGCCGCCGGCGTTGGCCTCGCCCGTCCCGGCCAGCCACACCCCGGCGGTGGTGACCGCGACGGCGCCGATGGCCGGGGTCAGGTCCGCAGGCCACGAGGGCGTCAGCGTCCGGCCCTCGTCGGTGGACACCCACACCCCACCGGACGCCGCCCCGGCGACGATGGTCCCGTCGGGGGCCAGGGCGACGTCGGTCAGACGGCCGCCGATGTTGTGGGGGCCACGGTCCTCCCACGGTCGAAGCGACCCCAGCAGCGACTCCTCGACCGCCCCGGCCTGGGTCAGCGCCGCGGCGTAGTCGCCCCGGTGCCCGCCGGCGCGGGCGGCCGCGAGCCCCTCCCCCGGCTCGGCGGCCAGCAGGGCGTCCAGGGCCGTCGTGCGGGGGCCCGGTCGTGCGGGCAGCACGGTGGCGGCCGTGGCCACCAGGACCGCGACGACGGTCAGCAGGACCACCGGGCGGGTCAGGGAGGGGGGCGTCATGGCGTCCCTGAGCCTACGATCACGCCCCGCCGACGGAACGGACCCTCCTGTGCCCCTGCGCACCTGCACGCTCGACGACGTGGACACCCACACCGGGACCGTCGTGGTGATCGACGTCCTGCGTGCCTTCACCACGGCGGCGGTGGCGCTGGCCGCCGGCGCCGGCCCCTACCGGCTGGTGTCCACGCTGGAGGAGGCCTGGGCGGCGCGGGACGCCGACCCCCGCGTCCGCCTGCTGGGCGAGGTCGACGGGCTGAAGGCGGAGGGGTTCGACCTCTCCAACTCGCCGATCGAGCTGCAGGGCATGGACCTGACCGGGGTGCCGATCGTGCACCGGTCCTCGGCCGGCACGCAGGGCGTCGTCCGGGCGGTCCGTGCACGACGGGTCCTGGTCGCAAGCTTCGCGGTGGCCGGTGCGACGGCTGCGGCGCTGGAGGGTGAGGAGGACGTCTCCTTCTGCATCACCGGGCGGCACAGCGGGCGGGACGGGGACGAGGACGCAGCCTGCGCCGACTACGTCGCCGCCCTGCTGCAGGGTGGGACGCCCGACCCGGCCCCCTACCTGGCCCGCGTGGCCGCCTCGACGGCGGCAGGGCTGTTCGGCACCGAGGGGCTGCCTGCCGCTGACGTACCGTTCTGTCAGGGCCTGGACCGTTTCGGCTTCGCCATGTCGGTCAATCGTGAGCAGGGAGCACACCTGCTCGAGCGCACCTGACCCATCCGAGGACCCCATGAACGTCGCCACCGCTGACCGAGTCGACCGACAGGCGCTGGACGCCTTCCTGGCGGACAAGCGCAAGCTGGTCCTGGTGACCACCAGGTCCGATGGTCGTCCGCAGATGTCCCCGGTGACGGGGGCGCTGGCGCAGGACGGGCGCCTGCTGATCTCCTCCTACCCGACCCGGGCCAAGGTGAAGAACCTGCAGCGGACCCCGGCGTGCGCGGTGATGGTGCTGGGCGAGGACTTCGACGACGCCTGGGTGCAGGTGTACGGCGAGGCGACCGTCCTGACCGGTGAGGCGGGCGTCGAGGCGCTCGTGGACTACTACCGGGCCGCGGCGGGTGAGCACCCCGACTGGGAGGAGTACCGCCAGGCCATGCGGGACCGGGACAAGTGCTGCATCGCCATCACGATCGACGACTGGGGCCCGATCGCGACCGGTGGTGTCCCGCCGGAGTTCGCGGAGTAGCCGGGGCCGACGGGCCACCCGGACGACGAACGGCGCCCCGTCGGGGCGCCGTTCGTGGGTTCAGGTCGTGGTGAGGTCTAGGAGAGGGCGTCGGGCAGGTCGAAGGCAACGTCGGCGATGTGGCCGACGCAGCAACGGTGTGCCTCGAGGTGCCCGGGGAGCTCCGCCTCGACTGCGTCGCGGAGGACGTTCACACGGGTGGTGGCGTCCTCGGTGAGGAGGTCCACGGTGTCAACGCCCTCCAGTGCGACGCCGACAGCGCGACGGCAGCATGCGAACACGGGGGACCCGCCTCGCCATGCCTGGTCGAACTCTGCGAGCAGCGCATCTCGGACTGGTGCGTTGGTGGTCATTTGGCCTCCTGTCCAGGCTTGTACCTGGTGTCAACGGTACCCGTAGAACACCTGTGGACAACGTTCCCATCCCGATCCGGGCGGAAGAACGCAGGAAATCCCTGCAACAGGCTTGACAGAACCCACCTGTTCTGGTCGTACTGGGCCTGCCGTGGTCAGCTGCCGAGCTCCTCGCTGCGCAGCTTCGCCGCCTCGATCGCGTTGAGGAACGCTGCCCTCACGCGCTGTTCCTCCAGCACCCGGATCGCCGCGATCGTCGTGCCGCCGGGGGAGGTCACCGACTCGCGCAGCTCGACCGGGTGCCGACCGGTGTCCCGCAGCATCAGGGCGCTGCCGGTCATGGTCTGCACGATCAGCTCGGTCGACACGTCGCGGGGCAGGCCCAGCAGGATCCCGGCGTCGATCATGGCCTCGGCCAGCAGGAAGAAGTAGGCGGGACCCGAGCCGGACAGGGCGGTGACGGCGTCCATGTCCCCCTCCCCCAGCCGGATGACCCGGCCGACCCGGCTGAGCAGGTTCTCGGCCAGGGCCAGGTGGGACTCCTCGGCATGGGCGCCCGGGCAGATGACGCTCATCGCCTCGTCCACCAGGACGGGGACGTTGGACATGACCCTGACGACGGGCACGTCGCCGAGCCGCTCCTCGAAGCGGGTGGTGGTCACGCCGGCGACGACGGAGATGACCGGCTCGCCCGGCCGGATGTGGCCGGCGACCTGGGCCAGCAGGCCGTCGAGGGTCTGGGGCTTCACGGCCACCACGACCATGTCGGCCCAGGCGGCCACGTCGGCGGAGTCGGTGCCGATGTCCACGCCGTGCTGTGCCGACAGCTGCTCGGCGCGGGCGGTGTGGCGGACCGAGCCGCGGATCTGCTGGGGCGAGACCGCGCCGCTGCGCAGCAGGCCCGACAGCAGCGCCTCGCCGAGCCGGCCGACACCGAGGATGCCCAGCCGGCCCTCGACCATGGGGGCGGTGGTGGTCATGGGTGGCTCCTGGGGTCAGCTGATGGGGTTGCGACCGAGCCCGGCGCGTTCGCGCCACTCCTGCTCGCGCGCGATGTAGCTGGCGAACCCCAGCCGGAGGGCGGCGTTGTAGGTCTCGTCAGCCGTCACCAGGAGGGCGCCGGCGATCCGGTCGATCTCGTCGGGCGTCACCGCGGCGAGCGGGACGACCCCGACCAGCATGACATCGCCGCTGTCGTAGACCGTGAACCGCAGCACGTAGCTGCGCTGGTTGCGCTTCAGCAGCAGCTCGTACAGCCGGTCGGCGTTCTCGTCGGGCGCCCGCATGAAGTGGGACTCGATGATCATCGTGTGGTCGCCGACGCTGAGGTACATCGGGATGGTGCGCTTGTTCTCGCCCTGCAGGACGGTGAACCAGCCCTCGTCACCGGCCCGCTCGACCTGCAGCTCGGGCTGCCCGGCGAACCATGCCTCGATGGAGGCGACGGCGACCTCGGCGTGGGTGCTCATGGTCCTAGGCCCCCTGGGCGACCAGGCGGTCCGCCCCGATGACGTGGTCGTAGACGTCGACGGTCTTGTCCACCGTGCTGGCCCACGAGAACGTCGCGGCGCGGTGCAGACCCCGCTGGGCCGCTGCGGCCGCCACGTCGGGGTCCAGCAGGAAGGGGCGGACGGCGTCGGCGAAGGCGCGGGGGTCGTGCTGCGTGACCAGCGTCCCCCCGCCGTCGTGCCCGTCGACGTGCCCCAGCACGTGGCGGAGGCCACCGACGTCGGTCGCCACGACGGGCGTGCCGCACGCCTGCGCCTCGAGGGCGACCAGGCCGAAGCTCTCGCTGTGGCTGGGCATCAGCACCACGTCGGCCGCGCGGTACAGCGCGGCCAGCTCCTCGTGGGCACGGGGCTTCAGGAACGCGACGTCCTCAGCGACGCCCAGGTCGTCGGCCAGGCGCAGCAGCGCGGCCGGGTCGACCACGCCCATGCCGTTGCCGCTGGGCCCGCCGACGATGACCAGGCGGGTCCGCGGGGCGCCCGGCGGGGCGGTGCGCTTCAGCTCGGCCAGCGTGCGGACCGCGGTGTCGGGTGCCTTCAGCGGCTGGAGCCGGCCGACGAACAGCATGACGCGCGAGTCCTCGGAGGGGTTCAGCAGGTCCTGCGTCCAGGCCCGGCCGGCCTGGTCGTTGAAGACGTCCAGGTCCACCCCGGGCTCGACGACGTGGACGCTGGAGGCGCCCATCTCGCGGCGCAGGAACGCGCTCTCGCTGGGGGTCGGCGCGATGATGGCGTCGGCGTCGATGGCGATGCGGCCTTCGGCGGCCAGGCGCAGCGGGGGCTCGGGGGTGTCGCCGGGGGCCAGCGTCGCGTTCTTCTGGCGGGCGAGGGTGTGGAAGGTCTGGACCAGCGGGGTGCCCAGGCGACGGCGGGCACGGGCGCCGACCCAGCCGCTCATCCAGTAGTGGCCGTGGAACACCTCGACGGTGCTGGCCGCGGGGTGTGCGGCCATGCCCAGGTAGAACGCACACAGGTGCGAGGCCAGCTCGGACTTGCGGGCATCCTGCGGCCCGGCGTCGATGTGGTGGACACGCAGGTGGTCCGACACGTGCACGGTCGCGGGGATGTCGGCGGAGGGTCGCCGGGTGAAGACCTCGACCTGGACCCCGCGGGCGGCCAGTCCCCGCGCGACGTTGTCCACGTAGACGTTCAGCCCGCCGGCGTCGCCGGTGCCGGCCTGTGCCAGCGGCGAGGTGTGGACTGCGATCAGCCCCACCCGCTGGATCGTCCCGGTGGTCATGGTCATGTGCTGCTGGCATCCATCGTCGTCGTCAACCGCGCCAGCGTAGTCGCCCGCGCACCCGATCAGGTTCTCCGCCATGGACGGAAGGTGAAACATCGAGTGCAGTCCGCAGGAACCGGAACGGCCGAGACCCCCGTCCAGTGGACGGGGGTCTCGGCTTGGGATGGCCGGCCACATGCGGGTCACCGTCGGCCTGGAGGGCACCGGCCGATGGGACCTCGCGGGAGCGTGTCGGCTCTCGGGGTGGGGCTGTTGGCTAGGCGGAGCGGCTGACGCCGATGCGGCCGGCCGCGCTCTCGATGGCGTCCTGGCCCTGCTCGACGGCCTTGCGGATGCTGGTGACGGCACCCTTGGCCTGCGTGCGGGCGGTCTCGGTCTGCGACAGGGCCTTCTTGGTGGCCTCGGCGTTGCGGATGGACTCGAGCACCTTGCGACCGCGCTCGGCGTAGGTGTCGAACTCCTTGCGTGCGGTGCCGATGGTGTCGTTGACCTCGGTCTGCAGCTTGGTCGGGGCCTCCTTGACGAAGGACTGGGCCTTGGTGGGGGCCTCCTTGACGAAGGACTCGGCCTTCGCGCGGTTGGTCTTCACCAGGGTCGCGGCCTTCTCGGCACGCTCCTTGCGGAGGGTCTCCAGACGCTGCGGCAGCTCACGGGCGACCTCGACGGCGCGGTCCGCGGCACCCAGGTAGGCGTAGGCCGAGTCGGTGACGATGGCCTTGGCGTCGACGGCCGTCAGGTCGATCGAGCCGAGCGACAGGTGGAAGCCCTCGTCGGTCGTCGTGGCGGTCGTGGCGGGGGCGGTCTTGGTGGTGGCCGTCTTGCGGGGAGCGGCCTTCTTGGTGGCCTTCTTGGCGGTTGCCATGGCGCTGTCTCCTTGTGGTGGGGTCATTTCGGGATCGGGTCTTGCGTCCACCGCGTGCATGCGGTGTGATTTGGATGGCCAGGAGGACAGACGGACCGCTGGAGGGCGGAGCACGGTACGACGTCCGTCCTCCTGACCAATTCTTCTGGCTGCTGGCGCTCTAGCCGGCAGCCGACGAGGTCGCCGCCGGTGGCGGCTCCTCGTCATGACCTGGGGCCTCGTCGGGTGCTGAGGGGCTGGCCGACGAGGGCTGCGGCGCGGCGGTGATGTCGCCGGCCGTGGTGAAGGAGCGGTAGACCTCCAGGAGCGCACGCTTCTGGGTCTCGCTGAGGGAGCTGTCGGCCATGATGGCCGCGGCCAGGTCGCCGTCGGTGCGCTCCTCGAGGATGCCGGCCTTGACGTAGAGCGTCTCGGCGCTGATCCGGAGGGCCCCGGCGATCGACTGCAGGATCTCGGCGGAGGGCTTGCGGAGCCCCCGCTCGATCTGGGAGAGGTAGGGGTTGCTGACACCGGCGCGCTTCGCCAGGTTGCGTCCTGACAGCTTCGCGTGCTCACGCTGCGAGCGGATGAACGCACCCAGCTCGCGGACCCGGCGGTCGGCCTCGTTGGTGGCGTCGCGGACCGTGTTCTCGGCGGCATCGGCGGCGTCGGTCACGGTGTCCTTCGCGGCGTGCAGCGCCTTCTTGGGATCCATGTTCCTTGCCACCTCCTCAACCGGTCGACGGTGCTTGCCCTGTTGAGAGAAACGTTAACAGCTGCAAGCACTGCGTGCAATGGTTAGCGGCAGGTTTTTCTCAGGCCAGCCCGAAGGCCTCCGTGGTGGTCCTGGCGATCTCGCCGACGGCGTGGATGGTGCCCTGCTGCCGTCCACCGCCCAGCACGGGCGTCTGCAGCCCCGCCGGCGGGATGCTGGCCCCGAGGGCGTGCAGCACCGCCGCGGACAGGGGACCGGCGGCCCGGTCACCACCGTCCAGCACCTTGACCGCGACCCCCAGCGGGCCGTGCTGGGGATGGGTGAACCCCGCGGCCATGACGCCGTCGGCCCCGCGCTTGGCGACGATGCGGCTGTCCGACCACATCATCGCGGTGTCGGGCAGCTCGCGGCCACCGATCAGCTCGGGATGGGCCGTGAAGGCGTCCCTGACTGCCGCCACGTCGGCGTCCGTGCCCTGCACGAGCCGCGCGAAGGCGCGACCCAGCCCCGCCAGGCTGCAACGCCACGCCGGCGCACCGCAGCCGTCGACCCCAGGACCCGCGGGCGCCTCGCCGAGCATGCGCTCCAGCTGGTCGGCGATCCGCCGTTGCAGCGGACTGTCGGTGTCCAGGTAGGTCGCGGGGTCGTCGCCTGCGACGGTGTGGGCCCACAGCATGGCCGCGTGCTTGCCCGAGCAGTTGTGCGACAGCGACGTCTTCTCGTCGAGCTGTGCGACGACGCGGTCGTCGATGGGCCAGCTGGGCGGGCACTGCAGGGCGGACTCGTCGAGCCCTGCCTCGGCCAGCAGCGCGGCGGCCTCGACCTGGTGGTCGTCCTCGCCCGCGTGGCTGGCCGAGGCGATGGCGCGCTGCTCGGTGGTCATCGTCAGGCCGTGCTCGGCCAGCACCGCCATGACCGCGAGGGTCTGGACCGGCTTCAGGGCCGATCGGGGGTACACCACGGCGTCGGCCCGCCCGGCGATGACGACCGGGTCGCCCTGGGGTGGGCAGACGACGACGTGGGCCAGGTGGGTGGACTCGACGACCCCACCGCGTGTGACGACGACCGCAGGCTCGTGCGGGCTCAGGGGCATCGTCGGGTCAGCCGGCGCTGCGGGGGACGATCTCGTCCACCGAGGCGTCGCCGTCGCGGTAGCGCGTGATCAGCTCCTGCTGCAGCCGGTCGAGGTGGTCCATGACCACGCGGCGCATGTTCGAGATCGCCGCCTCCTCCTCGGTCAGCCGGGTCACCGCAGCGACCAGCTCGTCGTCGGAGAGGTCGGGCAGGCGACCCAGCGGCATCTCCTCGAGGACGCGGTCACCGCGTCGACGGCCGATCGGGCCGGTCGGGGAGTACATGGTGGTGTTGCCGGCGGACCGTGTGGGTCCACTGCTGGGGCGGTCGGCCAGGATCTCGTTCAGGGTCTCGACCAGTGACTTGCCGTCGCCGGCGTCCCGTCGCGCGAGCTCGGCCTTGGCGATGTCCATCTGCCCGTGCAGCAGACGCCGCGCGTAGGACAGGCGCCCCTCCTCCTCACGACACTCATCCCGCATGGTCCGGATCTCGCCCGGGGTCCTCGACGACAGGTCGTCGAGGTAGTCGTCGCCGGTGACCCGGTCGATGCGTCGTCGGAAGGGCTGTTCGCTCATTACCGGCTGGAGTCTAACGGCAAAGCGCGGCCGCGAGGGGGTAGGGGTTCACGGGCCCGCCGTCGCCGGGGTGGAACTGCCAGTGCAGATGCGGCGGGGTCGTGCGTGCGTTGCCGCTGTTGCCGTTGGCCGCGATCAGCTGCCCGGCCTGCACCGCCTGCCCGTCCACGACGTAGGCCGCCGACAGGTGGGCGTAGTAGTAGCGGTTGCCGAGGACGTCGATCAGGTCGATGGACAACCCGCCCAGGGAGTTGTTGAACACCCGGCGGATGGTGCCGTCGGCGGCGGCGTACAGCGGCATGCCGTAGGAGGCGAACATGTCGACCCCCTTGTGCGTCCGGCCGCCCGAGCGGGGGAAGCCCCACGAGTCGATGAACCCGTTCGGCTGACCCAGCGGACACGCCATCTCCTGCGTCCCACCGTTGATCGTGGCGATCTTCACCACTGCGCCGGGGACACCGGTGATGAGCCCGGTGAAGGCCTGCGTCGCCGCCTGCGCGGCTGCCGCCTCGGCCTCGGCGGTCGCGGTCGCCAGCGAGTCCTCCGCCGCCGCGACCTGACCGGTTGCCACGTCCAGGGCGGCCGTGAACGTCGCCGACAGCGATGTCAGGTCCTGCAGCGCCGAGGAGGTGCCGTTGGCGATGCCACGTTGGGCGCTGACGTCGTTCACGACCTGCCGTCCAGCGCGACGGACGTCGTCGACCCTCGCCGCCCGGCTGGCCGCCACCCGCTGCATGATCGCGCTGGCGTGCAGCGCGGTCTCGAGGTCCGGCGCCAGCAGGAACGCCCCGGACATGCGGACCAGGTCCAGCCCGGGCTGCATGTAGGCGGTGCGGACCTGCTGGGCGTGGGCCTGCCTGGCCTCCTCGACCGCCTGCTGCGCGCCGTCCAGACGGGCGTCCGCCCCGTCCAGCTCGGCCTGCAGCCGCTCGGCGTGCGCCTGCGCCCGCTCGAAGGTCTCGGCCAGCGAGTCCAGCCGTTCGGCCGTGGCCTGCTGCTGCCGGCGGGCCGCGTCCAGGGCGGCCTGCGCCTGCTGCACCTCCGGGTCGGCGGCGACGGCCGCCGACGCGTCCTGCTGTGCCTGGGCGCTGGGCGGCGCCACGGCCAGCGACACGCCAGCAAGGCCGACGGCCAGCAGGGCCGCCAGCAGCTGCTGGCCTCGGGGAAGGAGATGCAGTTGCTAGTCTCGCGTTCGTGGAGTCTGGACGTCTTGAGCAGGAGCCGTTGGCGTCATTGTGCCGACGGCTGGCCGTCGCGTCACGTACCGGCTGCCTCACGCTGCGCGTCGAGCGGGGCGACGGTCGCGTGTACCTGCGTGACGGCACCGTCCACACCGCCCGCGTCTCGAGCCTGGGCGGACGGCTGGGTGACCGCCTCGTCGGTGGCGGTCACGTCACCCAGGAGCAGCTGGAGGAGGCCCTGCACCACCGGGACACCAGCGCCCCGGACGCCCGGCTGGGCGACGTGCTGGTGCGCCTGGGGATGCTGCCGCGCGAGACCCTGCGGCTGGTCCTGCGCGAGCAGGTGCTCGACGCCATATCGGTGATGCTGGGCTGGACCGACGGCGAGTGGACCTTCGCCGAGGGCGAGACCGTGGCCGAGGACACCCCGCTGGGGCTCGGCATGCAGGACGCGCTGATGGAGGGGGCACGCCGGCTGGACCAGCTGGAGGCGATCATGGAGTCCATGGGGTCCATGGACACCGTCGTGGACTTCGCCGCGACCGGCAGCGAGTCGCGGCTGTCGCTGAAGCCCGACGAGTGGGCGATGCTGACCCACATCGACGGGGTCAACACCGTGGCCGAGATCGCCGACCGTGCCGGCTACGGCGAGCTGGAGGCCGCGCGGATCATCTACGGGCTGCTGAGCGTCGGCGTGGTCACCCACGTCGAGGAGCCCGCCGAGGTCGTGGCGGCACAAGAACCCGACGGGCGGCAGGACGACCCGCTGTCCACGGCCGAGCTGGACGTCGCCGCCGACCCGGGTGACTACCTGGCCGAGCTGGAGGGGCTGGGTGCCGGCGGCTCGTGGCAGCCCGCCGCGCCCGCCGGCCTGGGCATGGCCCCACGCGTGCACGCCGAGCCCGCGCCGATGATGCGCCCGCAGCAGCCGGCACCGCCGGCGGACAGCTCGACACCAGCGCCCGCACCCGCTCCCGCTCCTGAGTCGGCGCCCGCACCCGCCGAGCCGGTCGCTGCGAGCGAGCCAGCACCAGCGCCCACACCAGAGCCGGCCCCGCCGGCTGCGCCGCCCGTCGAGCCGCCGTCGATGGCCTGGTCGACCCCGGCGCCCGCCCAGCGCCCGGAGGGTCAGGCGCCCGAGGGGTCAGGCCTCTCGGGCCTGCTGCGCCGTCTGCGCCGGCGCTGAACGACGTCCCGTGAGGGACCGCGAGCGGGTGGTCGTCCCGTGGGGCATTCGGGTTCGTCGTCGACCTCCTCCCCACGTGGCCGCCCGGGTCCGCAGGCGCCGCCGTGTGGCTGCGAGCACGACCCGGAATCCGTGAGAACTCCCACCACGCTCCGACCCGAGGCCTGCCGAACCCGACCGTCGTCTTCGACCATTTGGTGCGAGACGGTGGCGCGGCGGGCTGGTGGGTCGTCGTTTTCGACCATTTGGTGCATGACGGTGGCGCGGGCGGGCTCCAGGACCGTCGTCATCGACCATTTGCCGCACGACGGCGGCGCTGGAACGTCTTGGACATGCGCAATCGGCGGCTCATACCGCGAGGCCAAGCCGTGCCGGGATCACGGGATGACGCTCAGTCCCCGGGCATCCTCGGGCGGTCGGCCAGCGATGAGAAGCGCTCGCGGTCCTCGGCGATCTGGGCCAGGGCGGCAGCACGGTCGCGGAAGCCGTTGACGGTGACGGTCTTGCGCTCCAGGTCCTTGTAGACGCTGAAGAAGTGCTCGACCTCCTCCAGCATGTGCTGGGGCATGTCCCCCAGGTCCGTCACCGCCGACCACCGGGGGTCGGCGTCGGCCACCGTGATGATCTTGGCGTCCGGGCCCTTGTCGTCGGTCATGTCGAACACGCCGACGACGCGCGAGGTGATGGTGCAGCCCGGGAAGGTGGGCTCGCCCAGCAGCACCAGGGCGTCGAGGGGGTCGTTGTCACCCGACCACGTGTCCGGGATGAAGCCGTAGTCGCCCGGGTAGTGGACGGCCGAGAACAGCATGCGGTCCAGCCGGAAGCCACCGGTGTGGTGGTCCCACTCGTACTTGTTCCGTGATCCCTTGGGGATCTCGACGAACACCTCGACGGTCACAGGTCCTCCGATGTCGTGGTGCCCACGACGTGGTTGCAGGGATGGCACTCGGTATGGGGACGCCCGAGACTGTAGCCACCACCACCACGATCCCGACAGCCCAGGATGAGACCATTGAACATCGACGTGGGCGACACCGCCCCCGACTTCACCCTGCCCGACCAGCACGGCAACGACGTCAGCCTGTCAGGGCTGCGCGGCACGCCCGTCCTGCTGTACTTCTACCCGCGTGACGAGACGCCCGGATGCACCATCCAGGCGCAGGGCATCCGTGACCAGTGGGCCGACTTCCAGGACCTCGGCGTCACCGTGCTGGGGGTGTCACCCGACGACGCGGCGACCCACGCGGACTTCTGCGCCAACCACGACCTGCCGCACACCCTGCTGGCCGACACCGACCACGCGGTCATGGAGACCTACGGCTCGTGGGGCGAGAAGACGCTGTACGGGAGGACGTCGGTCGGCGTGATCCGCTCGAGCGTCCTGATCGACGCCGACGGGACGGTCGTGAAGGTCTGGAGGCGGGCGCAGGCCAAGAGCCACGCCGAGCGTGCGCTGAAGGCCATCCGGGAGCTGCTGCCCACGGCCTGACCCCACCGCTGGTGACACGCCGTGGGAGGTGAACTACGCTCACGGTGTCGTCGGGGGTGGAGGTGCAGGCAGATGGATGTCGGACGTCAGAGGGATCCCGGATGATCCCAGCCGCCGACCTGCCGCGCTGGCTCATCGACGGGATCGCCAACACCGTCCTGTCCGACCTGCCCACCCCGATGGCGGTCCTGAACCTGCAGCTGCGTCATGTCGTGGCCAACGACGCCCTGGGCCGACTGTACGGCCGTGATGCCCGCAGCCTGACCGGCGCCACCCCACCCGACCTGCTGGGCCCCCTGGGGGACGAGATCGCGACGCGCTGCGCCTCGGTGGTGGCCACCGGCCGTGCGGTGCGGGGCCAGCTGGTCAGCGGCACCAGGGCCCCCGCCGGGGGGCCCGAGGTGCACTGGCAGCTGGACTGCACGGCGCTGCCGACCGACGCTGGCGCACCCGGTGCGCTGCTGGTCACCGTCACCGACGTGACCGCACGCACACATGCGATGCGGCGCCTGAACGATGAGCGCCGGACGCTGGCGCACCGCGCCACCCACGACCCGCTGACGGGCGCGCCGAACCGCTACCACCTGCGCCAGGTCCTGCAGCAGCGCCTGGACCGCGGTCGCACCCCCCGGGTGCTCGCGATCGACCTCGACGGCTTCAAGGCCGTCAACGACCAGCACGGGCACGCGGCCGGCGACGTGGTCCTGATGACCGTCACCGACCGGCTGATCGCCACGCTGCGGGTGCACGACGTCGTGTGCCGGTACGGCGGGGACGAGTTCGTGGTCCTGACCGAGGCCGACGTCGGCCCCACCAGCGCCTTCGTGGACCGCCTGGTCGAGGTGATCAGCGAGCCGATCGAGTGGGAGGGCCAGCTGCTGGAGATCAGCGCCTCGATCGGGTCCGTCGAGGCCGACCCCGACGACGACGTCGACGACGTGCTGAACCGGGCCGACGAGGCGATGTACACCGTCAAGCAGCGGCGACGCTCGGGGCTGGTCGACGATGTGGAGGGGGCGGGACGGCCGTCCGTGCCCGTCCGGCCTACGTCACAGCCCCGGTTGGACCAGCCCGTCGCCGACCCGCGCGAGGACCTGGACCCGCTGTTCCTGCACGTCCCCGGCGACGGCTGACCCCGTCGGGACCACCGTCTGCGGCAGCGCGCCGTCGACCAGCGGCAGCAGGGCCAGGGCGACCGTGCCGCCGTCGGGCAGCGCCGCGGCGCTGGTGACCTCGCCGGGGCGGCGCCCCTCGCCCAGCGTGTCGCCGACCTGCAGGGTCCCGTCGCTGCGCACCACCGCCAGGGCACGGCGTGGCCGACCCAGGTTGTGGATCTTGGCGATCGACTCCTGGCCCGGGTAGCAGCCCTTCCGCAGGTGCACGTGGGTCGGCAGCATCCCGAGCTCCTGGGTCCGCCGTCCGGCGGTGACCTCGCTGCCCCACGCCGGGCGGCCCGCGGTGATGCGCCAGCGCTCCCAGTCGGCCGGGTCGGCGGTGGGCAGGTCCAGCTCCTCCACCCGCTCCTGCACCCACCCGGCGGGTCCCAGCAGGTCGACCCCGCCGTCACGGTCCCGCAGGACCAGGCCGGGTCCGTGCGGCGCCGCCGTCATCGGCTGGCTGCGCGCCCCGGGTGCCTCGACGGTCCCGGGTCCGCGCAGGCTCGCGATGACCCAGGTGCCCGTCAGGTCGGTCACCTCGACCTGCATCATGAAGCGGAAGCGATCCAGCCGCTCGGCCGTGTCCGCGGCGACCTCGGCCGGCACCACCAGGTAGACGGCCTCGGCGTGCAGGACCGCGGTCCCCATCGACAGCGGATCGCCCTTGGCGTCCAGGTACAGGAACTCCGTGACCGTCCCCGGCCCGGGCGAGTCCAGGTCCTGGCTCAGCAGCGAGTGCAGGTAGGCGATCCGGTCCTGCCCCTCGACCTTGACCACCCCGTCGGGGCGGATGAGGGCGGCGGTCTGTTCGGTCAGCAGCGACATCCCCCTCAAGGCTATGCGTCCACGCCGTGACGGCGATCCGTCCTGATGACTGCCATCTGGGGGACGATGTGCGTCCGTTGTGGCCGTCTTGCCCCGACATCGCGTGGTGGACGCCGCTAACATGCCCATCACGACTGAAAGGAGGTGGTCCAACCATAATGGATAGTCATCATTACGTGACCGTCGAGGTGATGTGCCGCTAGGCGGCTCGACCCTTCTGCATCCAGGGTCGACGCAAGTCGCCTGATGCGAATCCAAGCTCATCACCCGCAGCAAGGTCTGCGGGACGTGGTCACACCCGCCGGATCCGCCTCGTCATGAGGTGGTCGGCAGAGACCTTACGAGCGTGGATGCCAAGAACCGCACCGCCCGGGCCCTCGTGGCCCGGGCGGTGTCGCGTGCCGGGGGGTTGCCGTCGCGGTGCTGAGGGGGAAGGGTGTGCCCGATGCCAACAGCCCCCACCCCCTCCTCCCACCGCGTCCCCGACGATGCCGTCATCGTCGTCTTCGGTGGCAACGGCGACCTGTCCAGGCGCAAGCTCCTCCCCTCGTTCTGGGACCTGTTCCGCGCCGGGCTGATGCCGACCCGCTGGACCCTGATCGGCACGTCGCGGTCGGAGATGTCCGACGCGGACTTCCACGACCTGGCCCGGTCGGGGATCGAGGAGTTCGGCGCCGGGGTGGACGACGAGGAGGCCTTCACCGCCTTCACCGAACGGCTGCAGTACCGCGGCGGGGGCTTCAGCGCCGATGACCCCTCCATCGTCCGCGACGCGGTCCGCACGGCGGAGGAGCGGATGGGCGGCCAGCCCAACCGGCTGTTCTACCTGGCGGTGCCACCCTCGACGTTCGGCGGGATCACCGAGGGCCTGGGCAGCTGCGGGCTCGAGCAGCGGGCCCGCGTGGTCTTCGAGAAGCCCTTCGGCACCGACCCCGAGACCTTCGCCGAGCTGGACGCGACCGTCCACTCGGTCCTGGGCGAGGAGCAGATCTACCGGATCGACCACTTCCTGGGGAAGGAGGCGCTGCAGAACGTCCTGGCGCTGCGCTTCGCCAACGGCATGTTCGAGCCGGTGTGGAACCGCCAGCACATCGACCACATCCAGATCGACAGCCCCGAGTCGATCAGCATCGGCTCGCGGGCCGCCTTCTACGAGGACACCGGCGCGATGCGGGACATGCTGGTCACCCACCTGTTCCAGGTGCTGTCGATCATCGCGCTGGAGCCGCCGGTGTCGCTGGACCCCAAGCCGCTGATGGACGAGAAGGCCAAGGTCTTCGAGTCGATGGCGACGCTGCGGCCACAGGACGTCGTGTACGGCCAGTACGAGTCCTACCGCAGCAGCGAGGGCGTGGCGGCCGACTCCGTGACCGAGACGTTCGTCGCCGCACGGGTCGAGATCGACAACTGGCGCTGGGCCGGCGTGCCCATCTACCTGCGGACCGGCAAGCAGATGGCCGAGAAGCGGCAGACGGTGACGCTGGCGTTCAACCGTCCCCCGCGCCAGATGTTCGCCGGCCACGGGCTGGCCGAGCGCACCCACGACCACCTGACGCTGGACATGGACGGCGACCAGGGCTTCTCGATCTCGTTCCTGGCCAAGAAGCCCGGCCCGCGCCTGGAGCTGGGCGAGGCCTCGATGCGCTTCTCCTACGAGGAGTCCTTCTTCTCGGGGCAGGAGGGGCAGGAGGAGGGCGTCAGGCTGGACGCCTACGAACGGCTGCTGCACGACGCGCTGCTGGGTGACCGCACGCTGTTCACCCGCGCCGACGGCATCGGCCGCACCTGGGACCTGGTCAAGCCGATCCTCGACACCAGACCCGAGCTGCACACCTACGCCGACGGCTCGTGGGGCCCCGAGGCCGCCGAGCGGCTGATCGCGCCCCGCCACTGGCACCTGCCCGACGGGCGGGTCCGCTGATGGCTGCCGAGCTGCCCGTCGAGGTCCTGCCCGACGCCCCCGCCGTCACCGACCGTGTCGTCGACGTCATCGTCGAGGCGATCGGCCGCGCGATCATGCGGCGGGGACGTGCCGTCATCGCGCTGAGCGGCGGCCGCACCCCCAAGCCGATGTACAGCCGGCTGGCGGCCGCGTCGCTGGACTGGTCCCGCGTGCACGTCCTGCAGGTCGACGAGCGGTTCGCCCCCGACGGCGACCCCGCGCGGAACTGGGAGGCGATCCGGCGTGACCTGGTCGAGCCCACCGGCGCCAACGGGCACC
Source organism: Euzebya sp. (assembly GCA_041633535.1). Taxonomy (GTDB): domain Bacteria; phylum Actinomycetota; class Nitriliruptoria; order Euzebyales; family Euzebyaceae; genus Euzebya. Next base: position 18,893 of record JBFKGB010000009.1, read on the forward strand.
CCATGCCGACGGGCGGCAGCGTCGAGGAGGCCCAGGCGACCGCCTACGCCGCCCTGGTCGACCACGTCGCGGAGGGCACCATCGACCTGGTCCACCTTGGCCTGGGCGACGACGGCCACACCGCGTCGCTGGTGCCGGGCGACGCGGCGCTGGACGCCACGGACCCCGTGGTCCTGACCGGGGAGTACCAGGGCCACCGGCGCATGACCATGACCGCGCCGCTGCTGAACGCCGCGACGACGATCGTCATCGAGGTGGTCGGAGAGGCCAAGCGCACCGCCGTGCAGCGCCTGCTCGCCGGCGACACCGGCATCCCCGCGCACCTGATCCGTCGGGAGGGGGACGTCCGGCTGGTCGTGGACCGGGCGGCCGCGTCCGCGCCGGCCCCGGTGCCGGCCCCGCAGCCCACCTCGCGGCTGCTGGTGGTGAAGGCCACGCACGGCCCCGACGACCCCGAGCGCGCCAACCTGGCGTGCAACGTCGCCGCGGTGGGCGTGGCCGCTGGTGCCGAGGTGCACCTGTTCCTGGCCGCCGACGGGGTGCGGCTGGCCCTGCCCGACGTCGGTGCCGACATGGCCCTGCCCGAGGCCGCGCCGATCGAGGACCTGCTGGACGTGGTCTACGCCGGGGGTCGGGTCATCGTCTGCACGCCGTGCGCGACCCGTCGTGGCCTGTCGCAGGCGGACCTGCGTGAGGGGACCCTCCTGGGCGGCTCCGCGGGCTTCGTCGAGCTGGCGCTGCGTCCCGACTCGACGACGTTGGTGTACTGAGGCTCAGACGGTCTGGTGCTCGCGGGTGCGGTCAGACCGTCTGGTGCTCACGGGTGCCGTCGAGGAGGGCGACCAGCTCGTCGCGGCGGGGGAGACCCCCGACGCGGCCCAGCAGGTGTCCGTCGGTGGTGACCAGCAGCGTGGTCGGGGCCCGCATGATGCGGTGGGCGCGGACCAGGTCCAGGTGCTCGCTGACCTCCAGCGACACCACCGACACGTCGTCGCGGTCCGCGCTGACCTCCTCCAGCAGGGCCTTGGTGCGGACGCACGGCACGCAGTCGGGGGCGGTGAACTCCACGAAGGTCAGCTCGGTGGTCGGGGCGCCGAGGGCGGCGACAGCGGCGGCGACGTCGGCGGCCTCGACCGGGATGGCGGCCCAGCGGGACCCGGGGACCGAGGAGGTCACGACCGGCTGGCCGATGACCCGACCGTCGCGGGCCTTCCACCAGGCGCTGAACAGCGCGGTGACGGCCAGGACGGCCAGCAGGATCAGGATGCGGTCCATGGTCACCGGGCCTCCGTGGTGGGACGCAGCCGCTGGCCCAGGGCGTACATCTCGCAGCCGACGCAGATGCCGGTCGCGGCCAGCAGGCCCGACAGGGCTACGACGACCAGCACCAGGGACCAGCCCAGCCCCGACGCGCCCGCGACCACCGCTGCCAGACCGGCGCCGCTGAAGATCAGGCCCATGGTCTGGCTGAACCGTGGGCCCGCCTCGGGCTCGGTCTCGGGCGGCGGGCCCAGGTCCAGGGTCCGCTTGACCAGCCGGAACAGGTTGCCGTACGGCGACCAGCGCAGGCCGGCGATCGCCGCGACGGCGAAGACGGCGACCTGGGCCCCCAGCAGCACGGGGCTCTGCAGCAGGTAGGCGACGACGAGGACGGTGAACGTCAGCGCCGCGGAGAAGCGCGGGCCGCGCACATCGATCATCAGGGGGGTGGTGGGTTCGCTCATGGTCGGGTGACCTCGGGGTGTCGGGTATGGACTGCGGGGTGGTCAGGCGCTCGGGGGCTCCAGGTGGATGCCGCACTCGGTCTTGGTGCTGTCGGCCCAGCGGCCGGCCCTGGGGTCCTCCCCCGGTCGGGTCGGTCTTGTGCACGGCGCGCAGCCGATGGAGCCGAAGCCACGCTC
>JBFKGB010000010.1:0-20699 GCA_041633535.1 Euzebya sp.
AGGGGCCGGGGCCCAGCAGGATCCGGTGGGGGAGGGTCGGCAGGCGCATGCTCGCGGATCCTAGTGCCGCGCCGTCAGCCCTGGGTGGTCGGGCGGCGCCACGTCCCCATCGTGCCGGTACGTGCCGCGTGGCCGCACCGACGATCGTGCCGAACGGCGCGTATGGACGATTTCGGCCCCGATCGCGCAGAAAGTCGTCGCACGCCAGAAGGCGTCGCGGGCGCTAGCTGTTCTGGCCGGGGCGGGCGGCGGTGACGCCGTCGGCCAGGAAGCCGTGGACGGGGAAGTTCGGGGTCCGGTAGGGGCCGCCGGCGTGGACGTCGACGACCCGGCCGGTCCGCATGAACGCCGCACGCTGGGCGCCCGACAGGACGTCGCGGCGGGGGTGCTCGTGCGGGTCCTTGCCCAGCGACGCCGGCGGCACGTTGCCGTTGGGCGGCACGGGGTTGCCCGAGTCCCAGTACACCAGCGCCGAGCAGCCCTCACAGCCCTCGCCCACCGGGTCGAAGCCGAAGGCCGGGTCCACGGACCAGTGCAGGCCGGGCTCCAGCGCGTTGGTCATCAGGCGCGCACCCATGGTGCGGGCCGCGACCTCGGCCGAGACGTTGGCGACCTGGTAGTCGCCGAACGCGGGGTGCAGCAGCAGCTGGTTGGCCGGGCTGTTGGGCAGCGGGGTCCCGACGAAGTGGGCGTAGCCGTTGGTCTCGCCACGGTCCCACAGCATCTGGATGACCTGGAACACGATCTGCTGGTCGATCTTGTCTGGGTAGGCCGTGTACATGACCGAGGCGTAGGCGGGCAGCTCGCCGGGCTCGATGTCGGTGCCGTGCCCCTCCCAGTCCACCGAGCGGTTCAGCAGCGTGGAGTAGTTCATCCCCACGACGCCCAGGGACCCGCGGGTGATGTCGGGGGACAGCGCGACCAGCGCGCCACCCATGATCCCGCCCTGGCTGTTGCCGTCGTAGGTCAGGTACGGCTCGTCGCCGCTGGTGGCGGAGGTGTGGACCAGCGGGGTGCCGTCGGTCAGCTGGAACGCGGGGTCGGTCGTCATCCCCTCGGGGTGGACCAGGGCCCGCCCGATGTACATGAAGTTCAGGAAGCCCTGCTGGGCCCGGTCGGGCAGCGAGGCGAAGTTGGGCATGTCCGTCAGCAGGGTCGCGACGTTCAGCACGTCGGGGGTGCTCATCCCCGCCCAGTCGACGCCGCAGGTCGCGAAGCCCTGCTCGCGCATCCTGTCGGCCGAGCCGCCGGTGACCTCGCTGCGGGTGCCCAGCAGCCCGTGGCCGTACAGCATCCCGGTCGCGGGCTCGCCGCCCGTCAGGGCGGGGGAGGGGATCACGCAGGTGAAGTCGGCCTCCAGCGTGGGCGCCACCGGGTTCTGCACCGGCGTGTCCATCGGGCCGGGGGTCGGCGAGGCGTAGTTCAGGCGGTAGGCCGGCACGTGCTGGCCCAGGCCGGCCAGCTCGTCGTAGCCGTCGGTGAAGGGGTTGGAGGGGATCGCCTGGGTCTGGGCGGGACGGGACGGCGGGACCTCGGTGCCCTGCGGCGTCGTCATGTAGTTCGGCACGGTCACGGTGCCCTCGACCCGGCGGAACCTGACGTCGTTGCCGAGGTCGGTGGTGACCCGGGTGATGGAGAAGTCCGGGGCGGTGGAGTCCTCGGGGATCTGCAGGTCCGACAGGTCGGTGTCGCCCAGCTGGGCGAAGGCGTCGTCGCGGATCGCCAGCGCACGGCCGGTCACGTTCTCGGCGGAGGCGACGGTGAAGTCCCAGGCCAGGTACAGCTCGTCGGCGTCGACCCCGGCGTCGGCCAGGACCGGCAGCACGTCGGTCAGCCGCTCCGCACCGGCGGCCACGGCGTCGGCGAAGGCGGCGGGGGCCGCGATGGGGCCGGACGCGTCCTGCATGCCGCGCAGGCCCACGACGTAGCGGGTGGCGTGCTCCAGGTTGCGCAGCGGCCGGATGATCAGCAGCTGGTCCGCCGGTGCGGTGCCGGGGTGGGTGTCGAGCTCGGCCCAGACCGGGTGGCGCTCGCCGGTCGCAGCGTCCACGACGACGACGGGTGAGTCGGCGGCCAGCGACGCGGCCGGGTCCACGATGGTGTTCTCGACGCCGAAGGTCGCGGCCATGTCCAGCCCGGGGACCAGCGTCATCATCGTCGAGCCGGGGGAGAAGCCGTCGTTGCGGTTCTGCTCGGTGGGGTCGATCGGGCGACCTGCCACGTTGCGGGGCATGCCGGCCAGCGGCAGGTCCACGCGCAGCCCCGTCGGGGTCGAGGCGTCAGCTGTGGTGAACACGTCGGAGGGCCACGGCAGCAGGCAGCGCCGGCTGTCGAAGCTGTCACAGAACGGCAGCTCGGCGCCGGACTTGGCGACGACGTCGTCGACCGGGTCGGCAGCGGCCGACAGGGGCAGGAGGAGCAGCAGGCACAGCACGGCGATCACGGGACGGCTCATGCTGGAGATGTTCGCTACTTCGCGTGCGTTCTCCTGCCCGTCCTCAGCCCCCCGCCAGCCGGGCGGCAAGGGCCAGGCGTCCCTCCGCCTGATCGCGCCAACCGGCACGGCCGGTCCCGACGGCACCTGCGGCCAGGCCCAGCAGCACCCCGGCCGCACGCCGGCGGACCCGGTCAGCCGGCACCAAGCGGTCCACGGCGTCGGTGTAGGCGTCGGCCCACGCCGACGTCCGGGCAGCCGACGACGGGTGCCAGCGCTGGACCAGCAGGACGTGGGCCAGCATCGTCGCCGCGTCGTCCAGCAGCGGACCCGGGCCGGTGCCGTCGAGGTCGACCAGACCGAGGGTGCCGTCCGCGGCGCACAGGATCTGTGCCTCGTGCAGGTCCCCGTGGATGGTCACCACGGGGTCGGAGGGGTCGACGGCCGCCTCCGCGGCGGCGGCCACCTGCGCGATCAGCGCCGACCGCGAGGGCAGCAGCGCCGTCAGCGCCGTCGCCCCACGGGACACCCCGAAGGGCCGCGACGGCGCGCGGGACAGGCCGGTGTCCACGCCGGCCAGCCGCTGCTGCAGCGCCACCACGGCCGCGGCGTCCGGCACGGCGCCGTCCGGGTCCGTCAGCACCTCCCGCAGGCTGCGGCCGCGCACCTCGGTGAGGACCAGCGTCCCGCCTGACGTGTCGACGGCCAGAGGGATCGGTGCGGGCAGCACGGCGGCGACCGCCAGGTGCACGTCCGCCACCCGCCGGGTGCGCCTCGGCGGCAGGACCTTGATGTACAGCCGGCACGGCCCCGTGTCGGCCGGGTCGCGGGGGACACGGGTCACCTCCAGCACGGCACGTCGGGTGGCCCGGTAGGTCCGGGGCACGACCCGCACCACGCCGGGGCCGACGTCCAGCCGGTCCAGCAGCTCCCGCACGTGGGTGACACGGGCCGCCTCGGCCAGACCGGGCAGGTGCGGGTCGAAGGGGTAGCGCCACAGCGCGACCGTGTCACCGTCGGCGGTCCGGTGGACGTGCGCCCCCCGCCCTGCGACCGGGGTCCGGCGGTCGGACTGCTCGGCGACCACCGTGTGGATGCGTGCACCCCCGTCGGGTCCGCCCACCTCGACGCCGTAGCGCACGACCAGGTGCCGGCCGGGGACGTGCCGGACCTGGCTGACCCACCAGCGCCGGACCTGCACGCCCTCCCGCAACGCCAGCGGCAGCAGGTCACCGGCCCCCTCACCCAGCAGGGTGGTTGCGGCGGTCATCACCGGGTCGTGGACAGCCCTGCCGGGGGGCCGGGGGTCGTCCACGCGGCTCAGACGTCGCCGGTGATGATGAAGCTGTCCAGCGCGCGCTGCAGCGCCTCGAGGTCGCGCTCGGCGACGACCTGGACCTGGACGCGGATGACGAACGCGCGGCTCTCCGGGACCGCCCCGACGACGATGTAGCCGGTGTCGGTGCCGCCACAGCTGTCGAACACGTCGGCGAAGCCGGTGTACAGCCCGTCGTCGTAGGGCTCGCGGCCCAGGTAGGTGCACACCCCCGAGAACGGCTCGACCAGCTCGTCCAGCAGGGTCACCTCGTCCTGGCTCTGGGCCACCTCCCGGGATGCGGTCACGATCACGCCGGGTGTGTCCCAGGTGTCGTTGAACGACACCAGGTCCGAGGACGCCCGGACGTCGAACAGCTGACGACCCGACTCGTCGGTGTAGGGGCGGCCGTCGACGTCGGTCCAGCCCGTCGGCACCTCGACCTGGATGGCCCCGGTGTCGTCGGTGATGACGGTGTAGCCCTCGTAGGAGGACTCGCCGCTGACGCCCATGTCCGCGCCAGCCTGCGCCAGGTCGTCGCTGGCGGGCCGCCCCGTCAGCGACTGCGGCTCCGTCGTGGGGGCGGCCGCGGTCGGCGCGGGCGTGGGTGTCGGCGCGGGCGCCGGTGTGGGCGTGGCCTCCGGGGTGGCCGGCAGGTCGACCTCGGCCTCGGACTTCACCGAGGACTCAGAAGCGGATGCCGAGGCCGTCGGGGGTGTGGGGGTGGGGTCGGAGGCGACGTCGTCGCCGCCTCCACAGGCGCTCAGCAGCAGCGCAGCGACGAGCAGCAGCACGGGCGGACGAGCGATGGACCAACGCATGGCGAGCACCTCCGAGGACCCGTGGCCCCTCGCCACGGCTGCCGGCCAGCCTTGCACATCCGGGCCGGTCGGGTGGGCTCAGGCGACGGTGGACAGGGCGGAGGCGACGACGGTGGCGAGCATCCCGAAGATGGTGACGATCACGACGATGCGGACCCAGCGCTTGGAGTTCATGCGGGCAAGCCTACGTGCGCCCCTCACGCCCCCGCGCCCGGACCGCCGCCACGCAGGACCAGCACACCGGGCGCTGCAGCACCGTCGTCAGGTCCTGCGTCGAGCCGCAGAACGTGCAGGCCTCGCGGGGCTTGGACATCGACAGGGTGCTGCCGTCCAGCCGCACCTCCAGCTCGTCGCCGTCCTCGATCTCGAGGACACGACGCATCGACGCGGGGATCACCACGCGCCCAAGGTGGTCGACCTTGCGCCGGACCCCACCGGGACGACCGGCAGGGCCCCCGGACTCAGACACGCGCAGCTCCCGACATCTGGGCCGAAGGGTACCCTCACGACGTCCTCGACCCTGGAGCCACACCCCGCCGTGTTCACCGACACCCACTGCCACCTGACCCACGCCTCTGCCGGCGCACGCGCCGTCATCGACCAGGCGCGGGCGGACGGCGTGACCACCATGGTGACGATCGGCACCGACCTGGCCTCCAGCGCGGAGTGCGTGCAGATCGCCGCATCGAACGACGAGGTCTACGCCGCCGTCGGCATCCACCCCAACGACGCCATCGAGGCCACCGACGGCGTCCTGGCCCGCATCGAGGAGCTCGCCGCCCACCCGAAGGTCGTCGCGGTCGGCGAGACGGGGCTGGACTGGTTCCGCATGGGCGCGCCCGCGGTGCGGCAGGAGGAGTCCTTCCGCACCCACATCCGGATCGCCCGCGACCACGACCGGACGCTCGTCATCCACGACCGCGAGGCGCACGACGACATCGTGCGCATCCTGCTGGACGAGGCGCCGCTGCCCCGCGTGGTCTTCCACTGCTTCTCGGGCGGGCCGGACCTGGTCGCGACCTGCGCCGAGCAGGGCTGGTGGATGTCCTTCGCCGGCAACGTCACCTTCACCAACGCCGGCGCGCTGCAGGACGCCGCCGCGAAGGTGCCGCTGGAGCTGCTGCTGACCGAGACCGACTCGCCCTACCTGACCCCCCACCCGCACCGCGGCCAGCCCAACACCCCGTCGATGGTGGCCATCACCACCGCGTTCCTGGCCGAGATGCACGGCATGTCGACCGAGGCGATGGCGACGGCGACCAGCGCGAACGCCCGCCGCGCATTCGCCCTGCCGCCGCTGCCGACCGGCGGCGACGCCGGGACCGACGGGTGAGCCGCCCGCTGCTCGGCGGCGGTGACGTCCGGCGTCTGCTCGACGACCACGGGCTGCACCCGACGAAGCGGCGCGGCCAGAACTTCGTCACCGACCCCAACACGGTGCGCCGCATCGTCCGCGACGCCGGTGTGCAGCCCGGGGACCTGGTCGTCGAGGTCGGACCCGGACTGGGCAGCCTGACCCTGGCGCTGCTCGAGGCCGGCGCGCGCGTCCACGCCATCGAGCTGGACCATGGCCTGGCACGGGCGCTCGCCGACGTCGTCGGGCCCGACGTGACCATCACGGTCGGCGACGCCCTCGACGTGTCCTACGCCGAGCTGCTGGGCGGCAGGGAGGCGGTCATGGTCGCCAACCTGCCCTACAACGTCGCCACGCCGATCCTTCTGACCGCGCTGCGGGAGGGGGCGCTGGCCGGCTACCACCTGATGGTGCAGAAGGAGGTGGGGGAGCGCTGGGTCGCCACGCCCGGCGACAAGGCCTACGGGGCGGTCAGCGTCAAGATCGCGCTGCTGGCCACGGCCCGCATCGCCGGCGGTGTCAGCCGCCAGGCCTTCCACCCGGTCCCCAACGTCGACTCCGTGACCGTGGACCTGCGACCCCTTCCCGGCGTCGACCCGGCCGGCGTCGAGCGGACCATCGCGCTGGTCGACGCCGGCTTCGCGCAGCGGCGCAAGATGCTGCGCAACGCCCTGGCCAGGGACGGTCGCACCACCGGTGACGTCGACGCGCTGCTCGAGGCCGCGGACCTGCCGCTGACCGTCCGTGCCGAGCAGCTGGACACCGAGCAGTGGGTGCGGCTGGCCGCGCTGGCCTAGGGTGCGTCCCGTGGACAGCCCCGACCCGATCCCCCTGCAGGTGCGCGCGCCGGCCAAGGTCAACCCCTTCCTGGCGGTGCGTGGGCTGCGCGACGACGGCTACCACGAGCTGGTGACGGTGTTCCAGACCGTCGCGCTGTCCGACCTGCTGGAGCTGCGGCTGTCCGCGGAGGACGGACGCATGCACCACCCCACGTCGGGTGGGAAGGTCCGGGTCTCGCTGACCCACGACGCGGGCGGGTCGGTGCCGACCGGTCCGGACAACCTGGTCGTGCGTGCCGCGTGCGCCCTCGCCGACCGCGTCGGGCTGCTGGTGACCGACGACGCCCCGGTGCTGACCTCGATCACGCTGTCCAAGCGCATCCCCGTCGCGGGCGGGATGGCCGGCGGCTCCACCGACGCCGCAGCCGCGCTGGTCGGGCTGAACGAGCTGTGGGGGGCCGAGCTGTCCCGCAGCCAGCTGCTGGACATCGCCGCGGGTCTGGGCGCCGACGTGCCCTTCTGCGTCGCGGGCGGGACCGCGCTGGCCAGCGGCACGGGGACGGGGCTGGCCGCGGTGCTCAGCCGTGGACGGTTCGACTGGGTCGTGTGCACGGCCCCCGAGGAGCTGTCGACCCCGGCGGTGTACCGCGCGTGGGACGACCACTGCGAGCCGGGCGGGGCCGAGGCCGACGCCGTGCTGACCGCCATCGCCGCGGGCGACCCCGAGCTGCTGGGCCCGGCGCTGCACAACGACCTGCAGGCGGCCGCCGAGGTGCTGCTGCCACGGCTGCGCGCGGACCGCAAGGCGCTGCTGGACGCGGGCGCCCTCGGCGCGGTCGTCAGCGGCAGCGGCCCCACGCTGCTGGCCCTCGCGGGCGACCCCGACGACGCCCAGCGCATCGCCGGTCGGGTCGCCGGTCGCTTCGCCGAGGTGCTGGTCACCTCCTCACCTGCCGGCGGTCCCGTCGTCAGCCCCCTGCGCTGAGGGGCCTGTCAGCCAGATGTCACGCGCGGCGCACGCGGTACGGTCGTGACGGCGAGAGGCGGTACGCTGCGGCCCCCCTGGGGGGTGGTGAAATGGCATCACGTCGTCCTTTGGAGTCGAAGTTGAAGGTTCGATACCTTCCCCCCCAGCCACAGCCCCCTCCCCACCATCCCGTCCTGACCTGACACACGATCGGAACCTGCGTTGAGAGCCGCCGTGATCCTGGCCGCAGGGAAGGGGACCAGGCTCCGGTCCACCACGCCCAAGGTCCTGCACACCGTCGCCGGACGCCCACTCCTCGGATGGGTGCTCGAGGCCCTGGCCCCCGTCGACGTCGACCGCGTCGTGGTCGTCGTCGGCCATGGTGGCGAGGACGTCGCGGCCTACGCGGAGTCCCTGGACGTCCCCGGCCTGACGTGCGTCACCCAGCACGAGCAGCGCGGCACCGGCCACGCCGTGCGTGTGGCGCTGGCCTCCGGTGCCCTCGACGGCGCCGATGAGATCGTGGTGCTGGCGGGCGACGTGCCGGCCATCAGCCCCGCCGCGATCCGGGCCATGGTCCAGGGGCGGGGGACGGCCGACGCGGTCGTGATGACGGCGCTGCTGGAGGACCCGACGGGCTACGGACGCATCGTCCGCGCCGGTGACGCCGTGACCGGCATCGTCGAGCACGCCGACGCCAGCGAGGCGCAGCGTGCCATCGCGGAGATCAACACCGGCACCTTCGCCTTCGACTCCGCAGCCCTGGCCCGGGCCCTGGAGCGCATCACCACCGACAACGCCCAGGGCGAGGAGTACCTGACCGACACCGTGGCGCTGCTGGCGGCCGAGGGCGGGGTCAGCGGTGTCGTCGTGGATGCCGAGGACGTGCAGGGCGTCAACGACCGGGCCCAGCTGGCCGAGGTCGAGGCGCTGCTGCGTCGACGGATCCTGACGGACCTGATGCGCTCGGGCGTGCGGGTCACCGACCCCTCCTCGACCTACGTCGACGCGGGCGTCGAGGTGCAGCCCGACGCCACGCTGCTGCCCGGGGTCATGCTGCACGGCACCACGACCATCGCGGCGGGCGCCGTCGTCGGGCCGTACAGCCGGCTGACCGACACCGTCGTCGCCGAGGGCGCCACCGTGGCCTTCACCGTGGCGACCAGCGCCGACATCGGGCCGTCCGCCACCGTGGGGCCCTACACCCATCTTCGTCCCGGCACCGTCCTGCGTGCGGGCAGCAAGGCCGGTGGGTTCGTGGAGATGAAGAACGCCACGATCGGCGAGGGCTCCAAGGTGCCGCACCTGTCCTACGTCGGCGACGCAGAGCTGGGGGAGGGCGTCAACTTCGGCGCCGGATCGATCACCGTCAACTACGACGGCTACAGGAAGCATTCGACGACCATCGGGGACGGGGCCTTCATCGGCTCCGACACGATGCTGGTCGCCCCGGTGGACATCGGCAGGGGGGCCTTCGTCGGCGCCGGGTCCACCATCACCGACGACGTGCCGGCAGACGCGCTGGCCGTCGAGCGGGCCGACCGACGGACCATCGACGGATGGGCCGCACGACGGCGTGCCCGTGAGCAGGACACCGGAACGACGACGTCCGGTGACACCCCGACGCAGGAACAGGCGTGACCATGGAGATCATGAACAAGAAGCGCATGCAGGTGTTCTCGGGCACCGGGTACCGGGCGCTCGCCTCGGAGGTCGCCGACCACCTGGGCCTGCGCCTCGGTGAGATCGACATCCAGCGCTTCGCCAACGGCGAGATCTACTGCCGGTTCGGCGAGAACATCCGCGGCAGCGACGTGTTCCTGGTGCAGACGCACTGCGAGCCCGTCAACGCCAACATCATGGAGCAGCTGATCATGATCGACGCCGCCAAGCGCGCGTCGGCCAAGCGGATCACCGCCGTGGTGCCGTTCTACGGCTACGCCCGTCAGGACAAGAAGAGCAAGTCGCGTGAACCCATCACCGCGCGCCTGCTCGCTGACCTGCTGACCACCGCCGGAGCGGACCGCGTCGTCAGCGTCGACCTGCACACCGGTCAGATCCAGGGCTTCTTCAACCAGCCCCTGGACCACCTGACGGCGCTGCCGCTGCTGGTGGGCTGGATCAGCGACAACCTCGACCTGGATGACCTGGTGATCGCCTCGCCCGACGCCGGCGGCGTCCGCCTGGCGCAGAAGTTCTCCACGCGTCTGGGGGACACCCCCATCGCGTTCCTCGCCAAGACCCGCACCGCCCACAACGTGGCCAAGACCCTCGCGGTCGTCGGTGACGTGCAGGACAAGACCGTCGTGATCGTCGACGACATGATCGACACCGCCGGCACGCTGTGCGGCGCGGCCGAGATGCTGGTCAGCAGGGGTGCCGCCCGGGTCATCGCCGTCGCCACCCACCCCGTGCTGAGCGGCCCCGCGTACGAGCGCCTGCAGGCGTCGCCGATCGACAAGATCGTGGTGACCAACACCCTGCCGATCCCCACCGACTCGGGCTGCGACAAGATCGAGCAGGTCTCGATCGCCCCGATCATCGCCCAGACCATGCGGGCGATCTTCGAGGACGAGTCCGTCAGCGAGCTGTTCAACGACGACAACAGCTGAGGGTCGACCACCTCTGACTGGCGCAGAGGTGGCCCGAGCCGCTACACTCGCGCACCCGCGCCGCGGCGATCTCCCCATGCCCGCGCGTCTGCCGACCGCGAGACCCAGTCGAGACCGACCGGACCGCGCGCACACGACTTCCCAAGGAGCACGCCGACATGGCTGACCAGATCGTCCTCACCGCCGACACCCGCAACGGCTCTGGCAAGGGTGAGGCCCGCGCGCTGCGCGCCCAGGGCCGCGTGCCCGCCATCGCCTACGGCGCCGACCTCGAGAACACGGCGCTGCACGTCGACGCCAAGGAGCTGCGCCACGCGCTGCACACCGACGCCGGCGAGAACGCGGTCATCAGCCTGACCATCGACGGTGAGAAGCACCTGACGATGCCGCGCGAGATCCACCGCCACCCGGTGCGTCGTGACGTCCTCCACCTGGACTTCGTCGCCATCAACAAGAACGTCAAGGTCTCCGTCGAGGTGCCCCTGCACGTCGTCGGCGACGGCCCCGAGGCCGCCGTGGTCAACCAGAGCATGAACGTCCTCTACATCGAGGTCCTGCCGCTGGTCGTCCCCGAGTCCATCGAGGTCTCCATCGAGGGTCGCGAGGTCGGCGACGTCATCCGTGCCGGCGAGATCGAGCTGCCCGAGGGCGTCGAGCTGCTGGACGACCCCGAGCGCACCGCCGTGTCCATCGTCATGCCCGACATGGGCCCGGCCGACGACGAGGACGACGAGACCGAGGTCACCGAGCAGAACGCCGAGACCGTCGAGGGCGACTCCGAGTAGCCCCCCGCCGGGAACGACGCCATGCGGCTGTTCGCACGGCGCCCGGCGACCCCGGACGCAGGTGATTCGATGGACCGCTGGATCGCGGTCGGGCTGACCAACCCCGAGGGTGAGTACGGCGGGACGCGCCACAACATCGGCGCGGACGTCGTCCGTCACCTCGCAGCGCGTCAGCACGTCGACCTGCGTCCGCACAAGGCCCAGGCCCTCGTCGCCGACACCATGCTGGGTGTCGGGGCGGACGCGGTGCCGCTGACCCTGGCGGTGCCGTTCGGCTACATGAACAACTCCGGCGGGCCGGTGCAGCAGCTGCTGCGCTTCTACAAGGTCCCGCCGACCCGCCTGATCGTCGTCTGCGACGAGCTGGACCTCGAGCCTGGCGTGATCCGCGTGAAGCAGGGCGGGACCGGTGGCCACAACGGGCTGAAGGACATCAAGCAGAAGCTGTCCTCCGAGGACTACCTGCGGGTCCGGTTCGGGATCGGCCGTCCGCCGGGCCGGATGCCCACAGCGGCCTACGTGCTGCAGCGCTTCCCCACCAAGGAGCGTGCCGATGTGATCGACGTCGCCGTCGCCCGGGCGGCCGACGCCGTCGAGACGCTGATCCACCACGAGCTCGCCGACGCCCAGAACCGGATCCACGCCGGCTGACCAGCCCGGTGTGAAGCCGCGTCGACCACTCAGACGGGGCGGCGAGGTGCCGATGAGGTGCTCAGCCATGACCATCCCGAACGCCACCGTCGAGCTCGGCACCGGAGCCATCGCCACCGTCCAGGTGGCCCGCCAGCCGATCCTGCGCACCGATGCCAGCCAGGCGCTCCACGGGTACGAGCTGCAGTTCTCCGACACCGGGGGCCTGTTCGACGTCTTCGCCGACGTCGACGACCAGCGGGCGACGAACGAGGTGCTGGGGCACACGGTCCTGACCCTCGGCATCGAGCGGGTCGTCGGCAGCTCGCTGGCGTTCGTCCGCTTCCCGCGGGCACAGATCATGGATCAGACCCCGCTGATCCTCCCGCCCGCCCAGAGCGTCATCCAGCTGGGCCCGGACTGCTGGGGTGCGGGGGACCGCGTCCAGCTCGCCGCCATGGTCGAGCAGTACCGGGACCAGGGCTACGGCATCGCGCTGGCCGACTTCCGCTGGGAGCCCGCCGCCGACCCGTTGGTCCGGCTGGCCGACTACATCAGCCTGGACGTCAACGGGAAGTCCGAGATCCAGCTGACGGCCGCCCTGACGGTCATGCGACGCCACGGCGCCAGGATCATCGCCGCCCACGTCGACGACGAGGCGCAGCGCGACCAGGTCGCCCGCGCCGGTGCCGACTTCGTGCAGGGCTTCTACTTCTCCGCCCCCGGCGTGGTCACCGGGCGCGAGCTCCCCGGCTTCAAGCTGTCCTACCTGCAGCTGATGCGGGCGGCCTACAGCGAGGAGGTCAGCTTCGAGGAGCTGGCCGAGATCATCAAGCGTGACGTCTCGCTGTCCTACAAGCTGCTGAAGTACGTCAACTCCTCGCAGTTCGGGCTGCGGGGCGAGATCACGTCGGTCCTGCACGCCCTGACGATGCTGGGCCTGAAGCAGGTCCGCAGCTGGGTCGGGGTCGCGACCGTCTCGGGCATGGTCCACCCACGCACCCAGGAGCTCGCGGTCCTGTGCTCGACCCGGGCGCGCTTCTGCGAGTCGTTGGGGCTGCGTCTGAACATCGCAGGGGCCCACGACTGCTTCAGCGTCGGCATGTTCAGCCTGCTCGACGTCATGCTCGGCAAGCCGATGGAGGAGGTCCTGGCCGACGTCCCGCTGCCGCCGGGCGTCCCCGAGGCCCTGACCGGGCAGGCGGGTCCCCTCACGGACCTGCTGGGCATCATCGTCGCCTACGAGCGAGGTGCCTGGAACACCGTCAGCGAGCTGTGTCGTGCCCGTGGCTGGCCAGAGACCGAGCTGATCGGCCTGTACATCGACGCCATCGAGTGGAGCCGCGACTTCTTCGGCACCAGCGACAGCTGAGCAGCCGTGGATGCCATCCGGATCTTGGACGAGTCCAGAATCTGACGTAGTGTCGAGGGGGTGCCCCTCGCCGACGACCTCACCGACCTCCTCCGCAGCCGCGGGGTCCAGGTCACCGCGCAGCGCATCGCTGTGCTGCGTGCGGTCCACGCCAGCCCGCACGCCTCGACCGACGACGTCACGGCAGCTGTCCGTGACGACATCGGGGCGATCTCGCGCCAGGCCGTCTACGACGCCCTCGGTGTGCTGACGACCCACGGCCTGCTCCGGCGCATCCAGCCGGCCGGGTCGGTCGCCCGCTACGAGGGCCGGGTCGGCGACAACCACCACCACCTGGTGTGCCGCGTCTGCGGTCGCACGGTGGACGTGGACTGTGCCGTCGGCGAGGCGCCGTGCCTGACCGCGTCGGACGGCAGGGGCTTCGAGATCGATGAGGCCGAGGTCGTGTACTGGGGTCGCTGTGCTGACTGCACCGCCGCCCGCACGGCCTGATCCGACCCACACCCCAACCGAAACGACCCAACGGAGACGGCAATGACCGACACAGACAAGCGCTCCACGCCCGAGTGGGGCTCCCTCACCTCCGGCGAGTTCCAGTCCAACGAGAAGTGGTGGCCGAACGCGCTGAACCTGCGCATCCTGCACCAGAACCACCCCGACTCGAGCCCCTTCGGCGCGGACTTCGACTACCGCGCGAACCTGGAGAACGTCGACATCGACGAGCTGACCCGCGACGTCGACGCGCTGATGACCGACTCGCAGTCGTGGTGGCCGGCCGACTGGGGCCACTACGGCCCCTTCTTCATCCGCATGTCCTGGCACGCCGCAGGGACCTACCGCGTGACCGACGGTCGTGGCGGTGGCGGGACCGGCGCGCAGCGCTTCGCACCGCTGAACTCCTGGCCCGACAACGGCAACCTGGACAAGGCCCGTCGCCTGCTGCTGCCGATCAAGCAGAAGTACGGCAAGGCCATCAGCTGGGCCGACCTGTTCGTCTTCACCGGCAACCGGGCGCTCGAGACCATGGGCTTCAGGACCGCGGGCTTCGCCTTCGGCCGCACCGACATCTGGGCGCCCGAGGACGACATCTACTGGGGCCCCGAGACCGAGTGGCTGGGCACCGAGGACGAGCGCTACACCGGCAGCTTCGAGGACGGCAGCAGGCTGCTGGACAACCCGCTGGCGGCGGTCCAGATGGGCCTGATCTACGTCAACCCCGAGGGCCCCAACGGCATCCCGGACGCGCTGAAGTCCGCCCAGGACATCCGCGAGACCTTCGCCCGCATGGCGATGAACGACGTCGAGACAGCCGCGCTGACCGTCGGTGGCCACACCTTCGGCAAGATGCACGGCGCCGTCCCCGAGGGCGAGAACGTGCTGGAGCCGGAGTCAGCCGACCTGGCGGCCCAGGGCTTCGGCTGGGCCAACGACCACGAGACCGGCTTCGGTGAGTACACCCTCACCTCCGGTCTGGAGGGTGCCTGGACCCCCACGCCCACCAAGTGGGACAACTCCTACCTGGAGACCATCTTCGCCCACGAGTGGGAGCTGGTGGAGTCCCCCGCCGGCGCCAAGCAGTGGCAGCCGCGCGAGGTGAAGGAGGGCTTCATGGTCCCCGACGCCCACGTCGAGGGGCGGATGAACCCGCCGACCATGTCGACGGCCGACATGGCGATGATCACCGACCCGGCCTACCTGGAGATCACCAAGCGATGGGTCGAGCACCCCGAGGAGCTGGCCGACGCCTTCGCCAAGGCCTGGTTCAAGCTGCTGCACCGTGACATGGGCCCGGCGATCCGCTACCGCGGTCCGCAGGTGCCCGCCGAGACCTTCGTCTGGCAGGACAACAACCCGGCCCACGAGGGCCCGATGATCGGTGACGCCGAGATCGCGGAGCTCAAGTCCACGATCCTCGACTCCGGCCTGACCACCCAGCAGCTGGTGCAGACGGCATGGGCATCGGCCTCGACCTTCCGCACCACCGACCTGCGTGGTGGGGCCGACGGTGCACGGATCCGTCTGTCGCCGATGGTCGGCTGGGACGTCAACGTCCAGGCCGGCGTCGGCGGGGTCATCGCGAAGCTCGAGGAGATCCAGACCGCGTTCAACGGCAAGGGCGGCCCCAAGGTCAGCCTCGCCGACCTGATCGTGCTGGGTGGCTCGGCCGCCATCGAGGCCGCGGCGAAGGCCGCCGGTCACGACATCACCGTCCCGTTCACCCCGGGCCGGACCGACGCCGACCAGGACTCCACCGACATCGAGTCGTTCCAGTACCTGGAGCCCAAGGCCGACGGGTTCCGCAACTACGTCCAGAAGCAGGGGCCGGTCCCGACCGAGCACCAGCTGATCGACAAGGCGTTCATGCTGAACCTGACCGCACCCGAGATGACCGCCCTCGTCGGCGGCATGCGGGTGCTGGGCGCCAACGTCGGGGACGAGCGCCACGGGGTGCTCACCGACCGCGTGGGTCAGCTGACCAACGACTTCTTCGTCAACCTGGTCGACATGCGGACCGCCTGGTCCTCCGTCGGCGAGGCCGAGGACGTCTTCGAGGGGCGCGACCGTCAGACCGGTGACGTCCGGTGGACCGCCACCCGCGTCGACCTGGTCTTCGGGGCCAACAGCCAGCTGCGCGCCATCGCCGAGGAGTTCGCCGCCGCCGGTGGCGACGAGCTGATGCTCGGCTTCTTCGTCGACGGCTGGGTCAAGGTCATGGAGAACGACCGCTTCGACCTGGAGTGATGCCAGGGTCCGGCTGAGACACCCGATGGGGCGCCGCGATGCGGCGCCCCATCGTCGTTCCTGCCAGATGCGGACCGTGGGCCGCACCGGCACCATGGGTCGACCTCGTGAGCGCCACCGACACCACCCCAGCCCAGCCGTCGACGACCCCTGCCCGTGGTCCCCTCGCCGGTCTGCTGTCGCGCGCGGGTGAGGACTTCGACGACCTCTCCCTGGCGGGCGAGGCCACCGTCACGCCGGCCCTGCGCCCCTTCGTCGTGGCCCACCTGGCGCGGCGCCGGCCGCTGCTGGTCGTCACCCCCACCCTCAAGGACGCCGAGGGGCTGGCCGAGGACATCGCGGCCTTCAGCGGCGCCGAGGCGGTCGAGGTGTTCCCGCCGTGGGAGACGCTGCCGCACGAGCGGCTGTCGCCGCAGCCGTCGACCGTCGGCCGGCGGCTGCGGGTGCTGGACCGGCTGCGTCGCACGACCGAGGGTGCCGACGGCCTGCGGGTCGTCGTCGCACCGGTCCGTGCGGTCCTGCAGCCGATGGACCCACGCCTGGCCGAGCGCGAGCCGCTGAAGGTCCAGTCGGGCTGGACCGGGGGCCTGGACGGGCTGACCGACCAGCTGGCCGCCCTCGGCTACACCCGGGCGTCGATGGTGGCGCAGCGGGGGGAGTACGCCCGCCGTGGCGGCCTGATCGACGTGTTCCCCACGACCGAGGACCACCCGGTCCGCGTCGAGTTCTGGGGCGACGACGTCGACGAGATCCGCACCTTCTCCGCCGCCGACCAGCGGGCCCTCGAGACCGTGGAGTCCGTCACCATCCACGCGGCACGCGAGCTGGTGCTGGACGCCGAGACGGCCGGCACCGCGCGGAAGCTGGCCCAGCAGGTCCCGGCGCTGGCCGACCAGCTGCAGATGCTGGCCGACGGTGTCGCCTTCGAGGGGGTGGAGGGGCTCGTCACCGCGATCCACCCCACGCCGTCGCACCTGCCCGACCTGATGCCGCAGGCCACCGGCCTGGTGGTCGTCGACCCCGTCCAGAGCCACGACCGCGCCACCCAGCTGGTCGACCAGGCGGCCGAGCTGCTGATCGCGGACTGGGAGTCCCTGACCGCCGCGACCGGCGCCCACGCCGTCGACGCGGCCCACGAGCGCAACGAGCGGGCGGGCTTCGCGGACCTCGACGAGGTGATCGCCGGCTACGACTCCGGTGGCGGCCGGGTCTGGAAGCTGACGCCCTTCACCAGCGCCGACACGTTCGTCAGCCTGACCGCACGCCCCTGGGACACCTTCAAGGGCGACGTCGTCAGCGCCGCCCAGACCGTGAAGCGCTACCTGAACGAGGGCACCGGCATGGGCGGGGAACCCCGCCCGGCCATGACGGTGGTCCTGACCACCGTCGGGCACGGCCCGGCGTTGCGGCTGGCCGAGGTCCTGCGGGCCGAAGGCGTCCCGGTCGACGTCGACGCGCCGGACCAGCCGCTGCCCACCGCCCCCGACGGCCGGGTCCACGTCCGCGAGTCCTCGCTGCGGACCGGGTTCGTCTCCGACGACCTGGCCATCTGCCTGCTGGGCGAGTTCGACCTGTTCGGCCCCCGCCGGACGCGTGCCGGCCGTCGCCTCCCCAGCCGACGTGCGGCGGTCCAGACCGTCGTGGACCTCGAGGCCGGCGACCCGGTCGTGCACTCCGTCCACGGGGTCGGCACCTACGTGGGCATGGTCACCCGTCAGCTGCGTGGCACGACCACGCTGGGCGGCGGCACCGCCGGGACGGTCACCCGCGACTACGTGATCGTGGAGTACGCCGGTGGTGACCGGCTGTTCGTCCCCTCCGACCAGGTCGACTCCCTCGCCAAGTACGTCGGCGGCGAGGAGCCCAAGGTCATGCGGATGGGGGGTGGCGACTGGGACCGCGCCAAGGGCAAGGTCAAGGCCGCGGTGCAGGAGATGGCCGCCGAGCTGATCCGGCTGTACCAGGCCCGGATGCACTCACCCGGCCATGCCTTCAGCCCCGACACGACCTGGCAGGCGGAGCTCGAGCAGGCCTTCCCCTATGCCGAGACGCCCGACCAGCAGGAGTCCATCGACGCCGTCAAGCAGGACATGGAGACGCCGATCCCCATGGACCGGCTGATCTGCGGCGACGTCGGGTTCGGCAAGACCGAGGTGGCGGTCCGTGCGGCCGCCAAGGCCGTGTTCGACGGCAAGCAGGCCGCGGTCCTGGTGCCGACGACGCTGCTGGCCCAGCAGCACGGCGAGACCTTCACCGAGCGCTTCAGCGGCTTCCCGGTCAACATCAAGGTGCTGTCGCGCTTCGCCTCGCAGGCCGAGCAGAAGGAGACGCTGGACGGCCTGGCGGCCGGCACCGTCGACCTGGTCATCGGCACCCACCGGCTGCTCAGCAAGGACATCGTCTTCAAGGACCTCGGGCTGCTGATCGTCGACGAGGAGCAGCGGTTCGGCGTCGGCCACAAGGAACGCCTGAAGCAGATGAAGACGTCGGTGGACGTGCTGACGATGTCGGCCACGCCGATCCCCCGCACGATGGAGATGGCGATCACGGGCATCCGTGACCTCTCCACCATCGAGACCGCGCCCGAGGAGCGGCAGCCGGTCGTCACGCAGGTCGCGGCGATGGACGAGGGCCTCGCCACCCTGGCGATCCGGCGTGAGCTGCTGCGCGAGGGTCAGGTCTTCTGGCTGCACAACTCCGTGCGCACCATCCACGCCGCCGCCGAGCACATCCGCGAGATGGTGCCCGGAGCCCGCGTCGTGGTCGCCCACGGGCAGATGGGGGAGGGGGAGCTCGAGCAGGTGATGCTGGACTTCTGGCACCGCGAGTTCGACGTGCTGGTGTCCACCACCATCATCGAGTCGGGGCTGGACATCCCCAACGCCAACACCCTGATCGTCGAGCGCGCCGACATGTTCGGCCTGTCGCAGCTGTACCAGCTGCGTGGCCGTGTCGGCCGGTCCACGACCCGCGGCTACGCCTACCTCTTCTACCCGGAGGACTCGGTGCTGACCGAGGAGGCCTACAAGCGGCTCGAGTCCATCTCGACCCACACCCAGCTGGGCTCGGGCATGTCGATCGCGCTGAAGGACCTCGAGATCCGCGGCGCCGGGTCGATGCTGGGCGCCGACCAGTCGGGCTCGGTCGCCACCGTCGGCTTCGAGGCCTACAGCCAGCTGATGGCCGAGGCCGTCACCGAGCTGACCCAGGGCAAGCCGGTGGTGCAGGAGCCGGAGATCAAGGTGGACCTGCCCATCGACGCCCACTTCCCCAAGGCCTACATCGCCGACGAGGGCCTGCGGCTGGAGGCCTACCGGACCGTGGCCGCCGTGCGCGACGCCCGCGGCGTGAAGGCCGCCCGCGAGGAGCTGGTCGACCGGTTCGGTCCGCTGCCCCCGCCGGCCGAGCGTCTGATGAGCGTCGCCGCCCTGAAGGCCGCGCTGCGCCGCTGGGGCATCGAGGAGGTCGCCACCACGCCGCGCCGCACCGTGCGGATCAGCCCGGTGCGCCTGACCGACAGCCAGGAGGTCCGGCTGCGCCGCACCGACCGCGAAGCGCTCTACAACGCCCAGGCGGGGATCGTCGAGCTGCGCATGCCCGCCTCGACCGGTGAGGGTGGGGGCGACCTGATCGGCTGGCTGGCCACGCGCCTCAAGGCCGTGTTCGCGACCAAGTAGACTGCGCACCCTGCACCGCGACGGCGCAGTCCTCGGCGTGCACGCTGACCTCTGCGTGACGACCGGCCCGGACCGCCCCGGGCACCACCCAACCTCTCCCTACCCACATGGGCGTCATGTCTCGTCTCCTCCCACTCCTGCTCGTCCTCTCCGTCCTGGCCACCGCCTGCGGCCAGCCGTTCGGTGACCCGGCGCTCGCCGCGATCGTCAACGACGAGCGCATCGCGATCAGCGACCTGCGGCCCTTCGTGACCGACGGCGCCGGCGCGGTCAACCCGCAGACCGGTCAGCCGCAGGACGAGGCGGCCCTGACCAACCAGGCGCTCAGCGAGCTGTCCCTGCTGACGCTGCTGTCCCAGGAGCTCGAGGAGCTCGGCGGCGAGCGGGTGGACGAGGCGACCGTCGACGGCCTGGTCGCCGACGCCGTCGAGCAGGGCGGTGGCGAGGAGGCCTTCGCAGCCACCCTCGACGCACAGGGCATCACGATGAACCGGGTGCGGCTGGACCTGCGGTTCCAGACCACCATCGACCGTCTGATCGAGCAGCTCGGCGAGGACTTCGAGGTCTCCGAGGAGGAGATCCAGTTCCGGTACAACTCCGTCTACGGCCTGCCGACGGTCTCCCACATCCTGGTCGAGACCGAGGAGGAGGCGCAGGCCGTCCTGGACCGCCTGGCGGACGGGGAGGACTTCGCGACCGTCGCCCAGGAGGTCTCCATCGATCCGGGCAGCGGCGCCAACGGTGGGTCGCTGGGCCCGCTGCAGATCGGCGCCTTCGTGCCCGAGTTCGAGGAGGCGGCGCTGGCGCTCGAGCCGGGCACCGTCAGCGAGCCCGTCCAGACCCAGTTCGGCTTCCACGTCATCACCACCGAGGCCGCCGGCGAGCTGACGCCCGAGCTGCGCGAGCAGATCGTGGCCGAGCTCACCGAGCAGGGGGTCCAGCAGGAGCTGGGCGCGCTCCTGACCCGTCTGCTCGACGCCGCCACGGTGTCGGTCAACCCGCGCTTCGGCCGCTGGGACCCGCAGTTCGCGGCCAACGGTGGGCTGGCGCAGCTGATCGCCCCCAGCGACCCCCTGGGTGACCTGCAGCCCGTCGCAGGCCTTGACGGTGCGCTGGGGCTGGACCCCGACGCCCCCGCCCAGCCCGCGCCCGCCGGCCAGTAGGGATGGACGCCGCACCCACACCCCGGCTGCTGCTGGTCGACACCGTCG
>JBFKGB010000011.1:0-19685 GCA_041633535.1 Euzebya sp.
ACCAGGTACAGCACGCCGGCGTCGGCCACCAGCCCCAGCGCCAGCGAGAAGCCGACCAGGAGGAAGGTGTAGCCGACGATCTGGCGGGTGGTCTCCACCGTGCCGGCCACGACGGGCAGCATCGGGATCGACGCGGCGGCGTAGTCCTCGCGGTACCGGATGGCCAGGGCCCAGAAGTGCGGTGGGGTCCACAGGAACACCACGGCGAACATCAGCCACGCCGTCAGCGACAGCTCGCCCGTGACGGCCGACCAACCGGCCAGGACCGGCACGCACCCTGCGGCCCCGCCGATGACGATGTTCTGCACCGTCCGGGGCTTCAGGTAGGCGGTGTAGACGATCACGTAGAAGGCGTTGGCCGCCAGGATCAGCCACGCCGTCAGCAGGTTCACCGCGACGGCGGTCAGCACGAAGGACACGACCGCCAGGACCGTCGCGAACACGATCGCGGCGCGGGTGCCGATGCTGTGGTTGGGCAGCGGCCGACGACGGGTCCGCGCCATGAGGGCGTCGGACTCGCGCTCGATGATGGAGTTGAAGGCGTTGGCGCTGCCCGCGCCGAGGGTCCCACCGATGAGGGTCGCCAGCACCAGGCCCGCACCGGGGAACCCGCGTTCGGCCACGACCATGGCCGGCAGCGTCGTGACGAGCAGCAGCTCGACGATGCGGGGCTTGGTCAGCGCGACGTAGGCGCGCACCACGTCGGTGGAGGCGGTGGGTTCTGCGGTCATCGTCGGAGCGGTCATGCGATCGCCTCCACCCGCGGGGCTGCCGGTGCGTCGTCGGACGCCTCGTCGGTGGCCGTGCTGCGGGACATCGAGATCGGGATCATCACCATCGACGCGAGGATCCACGACGCCACCATCAGGTGGGGGATGACTGAGAGGAAGGACAGGTCGCTGTACAGGTTGGTGACTCCGAGCAGGATCTGCACGACGGTCAGCCCGGCGGCCAGCCGTGCCCACCGCAGCGGCGACCCGGTCACACCGGCCCTGCGCAGGCGTGCGGCCACGGACATGACCAGACCGACGACGACGAAGGCCAGGTACCGGTGCACCACGTTGACGGCCTCGGGCTCGACCGTGATGGGGCCCAGCGAGAACACGCCCAGCAGCGGGTCCGACTTGTAGGCCAGCCCACCCATGACCCCGGTCAGGTGGCCACCGACGAGCACCTGCACCCACACGACGCCGGTGACGACCAGCGACCACCGCCACACCCGGGCCTGCGCCGACCCGGTCGGCGCGGTGACGGGCCCGTGGGTCCGGGCGGCCAGGTAGACCATCAGCATCATCGTGGCCGTGCCCAGGCCCAGGTGGGTCGTCACCAGCTCGACCTTGACCAGGTTCCACACCACCAGCGCGCCCAGCGCCGCCTGCACGTTCACCATGACGGCGGCCGCGACGGTCGGCCACAGCAGGCCGGGGACGTGACGGTAGGACCGCAGCACCCAGACCAGCAGCGCGGCGATCTGCAGGGCCAGCACACCAGCGAGCAGCCGGTGGCCGTGCTCCAGCCAGACGTTCATGCCCGTGACGCTGCGCCCCAGACCGTCGACGTACTCCCCCGACAGGGGCGGCAGGAAGTCCCCACCGGTGAAGCAGCCCGGCCACGTCGGGCAGGCCAGCCCCGAGTCGGTCGCCCGCGTGGCACCGCCGACGGCGATGACGACCAAAGTGGTCAGCGCAGCGGACGTCGCGAGACGTCGCAGGGCAGGGTGGGGAGCGGTGGGTGAGGACACGATGGAGTCAGCGCCTATCGGTTCTACGCGGGTCGGCGGTCCGGCCATGACGATGACGCGGCGCAGCGGGCAGCGCGACCGACCACCGCGGAGTTTACGCGCTCGACCCCGCGATTCCCCAACCATCAGCGCAACCTTCGTGTCCCACAGGACGGCGTGCACCGGCTAGCCTCACAAGCGTGAACGACTCCCCCCTCTCACCGAACGACGAGCTCGCCGTCAGCGCCATCCGCGCACTGTCCATCGACGCGGTCGAGCGTGCCAACTCCGGTCACCCGGGTGCCCCGATGGGTCTGGCCCCGCTGGCCTACACCCTCTTCACGCGACACCTGAAGCACAACCCGGCGAACCCCAACTGGATCGACCGGGACCGCTTCGTGCTGTCCTGCGGGCACGCCTCGATGCTGCTGTACGCCACGCTGCACCTGACGGGCTACGACCTGTCGATCGAGGACATCAAGGACTTCCGGCAGCTGGAGTCCCGCACCCCAGGGCACCCCGAGAGCTTCGCCACCCCCGGTGTGGAGACCACGACCGGCCCCCTGGGGCAGGGTGTCGCCAACGCCGTCGGCTTCGCGCTGGCCGAGAAGCTGCTGGCCGCGCGGTTCAACCAGCCCGACGGGCAGCCGATCGACCACCGCACCTGGGTCATCGCCAGCGACGGTGACCTCATGGAGGGCGTCTCGGCCGAGGCCAGCTCGCTGGCGGGCCAGCTGGGCCTGGACAAGCTCATCATGTTCTGGGACGACAACGAGATCACCCTGGACGGACCCGCCAGCTGGTCGTTCTCGACCGAGGACGTCGTGAAGCGCTACGAGGCCTACGGCTGGCGGACGCTGGAGATCCCCGACGGCAACGACCTGGCCGCCATCGACGCGGTCATGACCGAGGCCAGGCAGTCCGACGGACGGCCGACCTTCGTGCGTGTCCGCACCACCATCGGCTTCGGCGCCCCCACCAAGGCCGGCAGCGCCAAGTCCCACGGCTCGCCGCTGGGTGCCGAGGAGGCCGCTGGCGCGAAGGCTGCCTACGGCTGGACCCACGAGCCCTTCGAGGTGCCCGACGAGGTCTACACCGCCGCCGACCAGACCGAGCGCGGCAAGGTCGCAGAAGAGGCATGGAACACGCTGTACACGGGCTATGAGTCCGCGCACCCCGACCTGGCCGAGGAGCTCGAGCGCGCCATGGCCGGCGAGCTGGCCGACGACTGGGACGCCGTCCTGCCCGAGTTCGAGGACGGCCACAGCGAGGCCACCCGCGAGACCAGCGGCGCGGTCATCCAGCGCATCGCCGGCGTCGTGCCCGAGCTGGTGGGCGGCTCGGCCGACCTGGCCGGCTCGAACAAGACGGTCATCGAGAACTCCGCTGCGGTGTCGGCGGACCTGTTCGCCGCCCGCAACATCAACTACGGCGTCCGTGAGCACGCCATGGCTGCGATGGCCAACGCCATGCTGCTGCACGGCGGCCTGCGACCCTTCGTCGGCACGTTCCTGACCTACAGCGACTACATGCGCGGCGCGGTCCGCCTGTCCGCCCTGATGGGCCTGGGCGTGGTGTACGTCTACACCCACGACTCCATCGGCCTGGGCGAAGACGGCCCGACCCACCAGTCGGTCGAGCACCTCGCGGCGCTGCGGACCATCCCCAACCTGCGCGTCATCCGTCCCGCGGACGCCCGCGAGACGGTGGGCGCCTGGATGGCGGCCATGCAGCGCACCGACGGACCGACCGCCCTGGCCCTGTCGCGCCAGAGCCTGCCCGTCCTGGCCGGCAGCCACGCCGGCCAGGTGGCGATGGGCGCCTACGCGCTGAACAGCGTGGAGGACCCCGACATCGTGCTGGTGGGCACCGGCTCGGAGGTGCAGCACTGCGTCGAGGCCGCACGCCTGCTGGCCGACGAGGACGACCTGGTCGTCCGCGTCGTGTCCATGCCGTGCATGGAGCTGCTGGCCGAGGGCGACGAGGACTACAGCGACGACCTGCTGGGCGGCGGCGACGTGCCGGTGCTCAGCGTCGAGGCGGGTGTCAGCTTCGGCTGGGGCCGCTGGGCCGACGACCACGTGGCCATGGACGACTTCGGTGCGTCGGCGCCGGGGCCGCAGCTGATGGAGGAGTTCGGGTTCACCGCGCAGGGCGTGGCCGATGCGGCCCGCGACCTGCTCGAGGAGTGGGAGGACGAGGAATGAGCGACAACCGACTGCGTGACATCGAGGCGACCGGCCAGGCCATCTGGTTGGACTCCATCAAGCGCTCCTACCTGGGTGAGGGCAACTTCCTCGACCGGCTGATCAGCGACGGCTCGGTCTACGGGCTGACGTCGAACCCCTCGATCTTCGCCGCAGCCGTCGCGGGCGACGAGCTGTACGCCGACCAGGTCGCCGAGCTGCGCGCCGGTGGCGCCGAGGCCGCCGACATCCTGTGGGCGGTCATGAAGGCCGACGTCACCAGCGCCTGCGACCAGTTCGCCCCGCTGTACGCCGCCTCCGACAAGCTGCACGGCTACGTCTCGATCGAGGTCGACCCCTCGCACGCCTTCGACACCGAGGCGACCGTGGCACAGGCCCGCGAGCTGTGGTCCGAGATCGACCGGCCCAACCTGATGGTGAAGGTCCCGGGCACCGAGCCCGGCCTGGCCGCCATCACCGCGCTGATCGCCGACGGCATCAACGTCAACGTGACGCTGCTGTTCGACGTCGAGCGCCACATCGCGGTCCTCGACGCCTACATGGCAGGACTCGAGCAGCGCCTGGCTGCGGGTGGTGACCTGTCCCACGTCGCCAGCGTCGCCTCGTTCTTCGTCTCGCGCGTCGACGGCAAGGTCGACCCGCTGCTGCCCGAGGGCCACGAGCTCCGCAGCGGGATCGCGATCGCCAACGCCCGGGTCGCCTACGCGGCGTTCACCGACGCGACCGCATCCGACCGCTGGGCCGCACTGGCGGCTGCCGGCGCCCGCGTGCAGCGTCCCCTGTGGGCCTCGACGTCCACCAAGGACCCCGACCTGCCCGACACGCTGTACGTCGACGAGCTGGTCGGTCCCGACACGGTCAACACCGTGCCCGAGGCGACCCTCGAGGCCGTGGCCGACCACGGTGCACCGGCGACGGACCGTCTGACCGGCACCGGGCCACAGGCCACCGCGAAGCTCGCGACCCTGTCCGACCTCGGCGTCGACCTGCGTCAGGTCACCAAGGAGCTCGAGACCGAGGGTGTCGAGAAGTTCATCGCCAGCTTCGAGGAGGCAGTGGCGACGGTCGCGGCGAACGCCGGCTAGGCCCCATCGGCGAACGCCGGCTAGCGACGGCGCCGGTACGTGGCACCCAGCAGCGCACCCACGACCACCAGCAGCATCAGGGACAGCGCGACCGCGCCTCCCCGGTCACGTGAGGGACGCGGCGCTGCTGCGTCGACCTCCGGCGGAGCCGGGACCATCGTGGCGGCGACCGCATCGGGCATCCCGTCCGTCACGACGGCGGACAGCGCGGGCACCTGCACCACCCCGTCGGCCGACCGTTCGACCAGTCCCGAGCGCAGCGTGAGTCGCGCCAGCCACTCCCCCGCGGGCACCTCCTCCCCCAGGCGCACGGTGGTGTCCGTGGCCTCCCCGGGCCGGATCGTCACGGGCTCGTCGACGTCCAGCGGGCCGACCGTCAGCGAGCCGGAGGTGAGGACCAGCTCGCCGGTCAGGTCGAGGGTCCGTTCCCCCGTGTTCAGGACCTTGGCAGCCAGCACCCGCTCGCCTGCAGGGTCGCGCCCTGCCACGAACGTCTGGATGCTGAAGTCGGATGTGCCCTCGGGACCCTCTCCGACCGACAGGTAGACGCGGATGCCGGCCCGCAGCGCGATGCTGACGCCGTCCGCATCGGCGGCGTCAGGACGCTCGGCGAAGACCACCGCGAAGCGTTCGCCGTCGGCCGCGTCCGCAGGGACCCTGATCGTCACCTGCAGCACGCCGCGCTCGCCCGGCCCAAGGTCAAGTGCGTCCGGCTGGACCGTCATCCATCCTGCGAGCTCGTTGGACCCACGACCTTCGGCGGCGCTGAAGGCACCGTCGGCCACCTGCGCCGCAGCCGGGTAGGCCAGGACCGACACGCGCTCCTGCTCGCCGTTGATGACCTCCACCTGACGGCTGACGACGGCCCCTGGCGCCACGTGGTCCACGATGTAGACGTTGGCGCGAGGGTCGTCCGCGGCCGCCACGGGCACCTCTAGCAGCCGGATGCCCAGGCCTGGCGGTGGCGGCTCGGGCTGGGCGCGGACCGGCCCCTGCATCACCAGCGGCAGCGCCAGCAGCAGCCCGACCACGATCCGACATCCGGTTCGCACGGCAGGTCCTCAGGCGCGAGGCGTCGTGCTCACAGGATGGATGTCGTGAGGACGCCGGTGTAGGTGCCCGGCGCCTTGCCGCCGATGTTCGCCGTGATGGTGCCGTTGACGGTGTAGGACGGGGCACCCAGTCCCAGGCCCACTCCGACTGCGATGACGGCGGGCGCGCTGAGCACCCCACCGCCACCGACTGCGGCCGGGACCGGCCCAGCGCCGCTGGTCACGCTTGTCGTGGTCCACAGCAGCGCGGAGTTGGCGATGGTGTCGGCACCGCTCGTCAGGTTGGTGGCCGTGGCGGTGGCGGTGAACACTCCCGGCAACGTCCGGCTGTCGGTGATCGTGATGCCGGAGACGGTGATGGTCGCCGTGCCCACGCCCGCGGCCGCCTCTGAGGAGGCGGAGGCGGCGGCGGGCGCCGCGATCGACAGTGCGCCGCTGTTCGTCAACGTCAACGACAGGTTGGTCGAGCCCGCAGCCGCGGGGGACGCGAGGGCGAGCAGCATGCTGACGGCAGCGACCACGATGGCGGGAGATCTGCGGGACACGTGTGCTCCTGGTTGATGCTAAAGAGTGTCAACCTCAGTCATCGGCACATCGAGCGAAGCCCCGGATCATCCTTCCTGCCCATTTCGGCCTGCACGGACGGACTAGTCAGGACGATGGACGATGTCCTGCAGCGGCAGACGCGGCCGCCGCACCCCGGAGCCCACGGGGCCACCCCCGGCGGGGTGGCCGATCGTGACCAGCCCCAGGGGGGTCCAGGCGTCGGGCACCTCGGCGGCGGCGCGGATGGCGGCGTCGTCGACGGCCAGGAAGCCCGCGCCCAGCCCCTCGTCCACGGCGGCCAGCAGCAGCAGCATGAACGCGGCCCCACCGTCCACCCACCAGAACGGCACGTCCCAGCTGGACGGCCCCCCGGACCCGGACTTGTCCGACTCGGCGTACCGGCGGACGTAGGCCTGCTGCTCGATGCAGGGGATCACGTGCACGGGCGCGACGGAGAGCCAGCGCGGCAGTCCCCGGGCCACGGCGGCCGGCTCGCCGCAGGCATCCGCGATCCGACGCCGCACGTCGGCCGAGGTGACGACCACGAACCGCTGCGGCTGGCTGAAGCCGGCGCTGGGGCCACGGCGCGCCGTGTCCAGGATCCGGTCCACGACGACCTGGTCCACCGGCTGGTCGGTGTAGGACCGCACCATACGGCGTCGGGCGAGGACGTCGGCCAGCTCCATCAGAGGTCGTCGCCGTCCAGCTCGCCCACCGGACGGCCGGTGACAGGGGCGACGGCCTCGATCGGGGTGCGCGAGCGCGCCATCGGCGTCAGCGTCTCGGGGCGCAGCGTCGTCCAGGACTCCTCCCCCGGCACGTGCAGCGACCGGCACACCCCGACCCAGGCGACCTTCGCGGCGCCGGTCAGGACGCCCTTGCCGCCGCGTCCCTGCGTGGGGAACTCCGAGGCGTCGACGATCTTCGCGCGCCCCTGCGTGTCCAGGACGATGACGTCCGCGGCCTCGCTGACGACCGTGGCGGACACGACGCGGTGCCCCTTGGGGACCTTCAGGCCGGCGACACCGGCCGCCCGGCGCCCCATGGCGTTGGTGTCGGACAGCGGGAACCGGATGGCCTGTCCGCCGCTGTGGCTGATCAGGATGTCATCGCCCTCCTCGGCCCCCAGCACCGCCACGATCTCGTCCCCGTCGCGGGTGCCGGCCGCGATCGTCTGTCGCTGTCGTCCCTCGTACTCCGACCGCTCGGTCCGCTTCACCAGGCCCTGGGCCGACACCGTCACCACGAACGAGGCGTCGGCGAGGATCACCCCGCCGGCCAGCGGCGCCTCGGGGGCGGTGCCCAGGATCGACCCGATGGACGTGCCGCGCTGACGCATCGACGCGACGCCGATCTCCTGGGTGTCGACGCGGTGGCCGTTGCCGGCGGTGTCGATCAGCAGCAGGACGTCGTCGGCGGAGCCCCGCAGGACCGCGACGACCGGGTCGGCGGTCGAGGTGTGCGGATCGGTCATGCGCTTGCGTGCCACGGGCTTCAGGAAGCCGCCCGCGGTGACGTAGGTGGTCACGTCCTGGGCGGCCAGCAGCGGGGTGTCGACGTCGCTGGCCGTCGGGTCGGCGTCGCTGAGCCGGCTACGACGGGGGTTGCCGTGAGTCTCGGCGACCTGGGCCAGCTCGCTGGACAGCATCCGGTCCAGCCGTGCGGGGTCGGCGAGGATCGCCTGCAGGTCGGCGACCAGCAGCTCCAGCTCGTCGTGCTCGGCCTGGATGCGGTCGCGTTCCAGCCGGGCCAGCCGGCGCAGCTGCATCTCGAGCACCGCGTTGGCCTGGATCTCGCTCATCCCGAACGTCGCCATCAGCCCCTGGCGGGCGTCGGCGGTGCTGTCGCTGGCGCGGATGAGCGCGATGACCTCGTCCAGGTTGTCCAGGGCGATCATGTAGCCCTGCAGGACGTGCAGACGCTCCTGGGCCTTGGTCAGCCGGTGCTGGGTCCGTCGCGTCAGGACGTCGCGCTGGTGGGCCAGGTAGCAGTGCAGGGCGTCCAGCAGCCCCATCGTCCGGGGACGCCCGCCGTCGAGGGCCACGAAGTTGACGTTGAAGTTCGTCCGCAGGTCGGTGAGCGTGTACAGCCGGTCCAGCGTCGCGGCCGGGTCCTCACCCCGCTTCAGCTCGATGACCACGCGCATGCCGTCGCGCGAGGACTCGTCGCGCAGGTCCCTGATCCCGTCGATCTTCTTGTTCTTGACGAGGTCGGCGATGCGGGTCAGCAGCGTCGCCTTGTTGACCTGGTAGGGGATCTCGGTGATGACGATGCGGGGCAGGCCCCCGGACCGGGTCTCGGTGGCCGCGATCGCCTGGATCGTCACCGCGCCCTTGCCGGTGGCGTAGGCGTCGCGGATCCCCTCCCCCGGCACGATCTGGGCGCCCGTCGGGAAGTCAGGGGCCGGCATGACCTCCATGACCGCGTCGAGGTCCGCCTGGGGGTCGCGGATCAGCAGCTGGCAGGCGTCGATGGTCTCGACCAGGTTGTGCGGCGGGATGTTGGTCGCCATGCCGACGGCGATGCCGGTGGAGCCGTTGACCAGCAGGTTGGGCAGGCGGCTGGGCAGGACGGTGG
Organism: Euzebya sp.; assembly: GCA_041633535.1. Taxonomy (GTDB): domain Bacteria; phylum Actinomycetota; class Nitriliruptoria; order Euzebyales; family Euzebyaceae; genus Euzebya. The sequence goes on from JBFKGB010000011.1 coordinate 9,188, forward strand.
GCTCGACCTCGTGACCGTCGTAGTTGCCGACGAAGTCCACGGTGTCCTCGTCGATGCCGTCCAGCATCTCCATCGCCAGCGGCGACAGGCGGCACTCGGTGTAGCGGAATGCAGCCGGAGGGTCACCGTCGACGCTGCCGAAGTTGCCCCGGCCGTCGACCATCGGCTCGCGGATGGCGAAGTCCTGCGCCATCCGGACCAGCGCGTCGTAGATCGAGGAGTCGCCGTGCGGGTGGTACTTCTTCATCACGTCGCCGATGACCGAGGCGCACTTGCGGTGCTGGGCGTCCGCACGCAGCCCCGCCTCGTTCATGGCGTTCAGGATCCGCCGCTGCACTGGCTTCAGCCCGTCGCGGACGTCCGGCAGCGCCCGGCCGACGATCACGCTCATGGAGTAGTCCAGGAAGGACTGCTCCATACGGTCGGCGATGTCGACGTCGACGATGTTGCCGTCGTCCAGAAGGGATCCCTGCGAGCTCATGCCCCCAGTGTGGCAAGGGGGTGCGACGTCGCAGGGGAGGCGCCGCAGGGTGGCGGTCGGGGCAGGTGCCGCCGCCGCGCGGTCAGGCCCGGTAGTCCGTCAGGTTGGCGCCGACGCTGGCGACGAGGACGGCCAGGCGTCCCAGGGGCAGGCCGATGACGCCGGTCTCGTTCCCCTCGATGTGCTCCACGAACATCCCGGCGATGCCCTGGATGCCGTAGCCGCCCGCCTTGTCCAGCGGCTCGCCGGTGTCGACGTACCACTGGATCTCCGAGGGGCTCAGCCGCCGGAAGCGAACCTTCGTGCGGTCCACACCCGAGGCCCCCTTGGGACCCAGCTTGACGGCCACCCCGGTCAGGACCACGTGCTCGCGGCCGCTGAGGGCCTGCAGCATCAGCCGGGCCTTGTCGGGGTTGGCCGGCTTGCCCAGCACCTCACCGTCGACGATCACGACGGTGTCGGCGGCGACGACCAGGTCCTCCATCTCCGCCTCGACGGCGGCGACCTTGCGGCGCGCGAGCCGCTGGACCATGGCGGCAGGGGCCTCGCCGTGCTTGGGGGACTCGTCGACGTCGGCCGGGCGGACGACGACGTCCAGACCCAGCCGGCCCTCCAGGAGCTCCTGGCGGCGCGGTGAGGCAGAGGCGAGGATCAGGCGGCTCATCCGCCCGACACCGCGCTCGCGGCGGCCGCGGCGAGCGGCGCGTCGTGGTCACGGCGCGACAGCCATCCGTGGGGGAGCTTGACCGGCCGGGGTCCGTGGGTGTGTCCGCGCTGCATGGACCGCGCATGCTCGGGCATCGGGGTCGTGGGGTCCAGCACCTGCAGCAGCTCGACCATCTGCTCGAGCCGCTCGACCTGCCGCAGGGCGGTCCGCATCGGCTTGCCGACCTCGAAGCCCTGCAGGTACCAGCCGGTGTGCTTGCGGATGTCGCGCATGGCCGCCAGCTCGCCCATGTGGGCGACCAGCAGCCGCGCGTGGTCGGCCAGGACCGCACCGACCTCGCCCAGGGTCGGCGGCTCGGGCACCTCCTCGCCGCGCAGCGCCGCCTCCAGGTCACGGAACAGCCACGGCCGCCCCAGACAGCCACGCCCGACGACGACACCGGCGCAGCCGGTGCGGTCCAGCATGTCCAGGGCATCCTGGGCCTGCCAGATGTCGCCGTTGCCCAGCACGGGCACGTCCGCACCGATGGCCTCGACCAGCCGGGCGATGGCGTCCCAGTCCGCGTGGCCTGCGTAGGCGTCGTAGGCGGTCCGCCCGTGCAGGGTCACCGCCGCCGCGCCCATGTCGCGGGCTGCACGACCGGCGTCCAGATGGGTCAGGTGGTCCTCGTCGATGCCCTTGCGCATCTTCACGGTCACCGGCCGGCCACCCGACGCACCGACCGCGGCCGCCACCAGGTCGGCGAACAGCCCGGTCCGCCACGGCAGCGCGGCACCCCCACCGTGCCGCATGACCTTCGGTGCGGGGCAGCCGAAGTTCAGGTCGATGTGGTCCACCAGGTCACGGTCGGCCAGCACGCCCACACCGGCGGCGAGCTCGGTGGGGTCGGTGGCGTACAGCTGGATGGACCGGATCTCCTCCTCCGGGGAGAACGCGGCACGCAGGACCGTCCGCTGACGGCTGTCGGGCCGCTCGGCGTCGAAGTCGCCGTTGGCGACCGCGACGCGGGTCGACTCGATCAGTCCGGCCTCGGCCGCCTCGACCAGCGCGCGGGCGCCGACCATCTCGCTGACGTACAGCCCACCGCCGAAGCTGCGGCACAGCGTGCGGAAGGGGACGTTGGTGACGCCCGCCATGGGGGCCAGCACGACGGGAGGGTCGGCGGTCACGGCGGTGCGTGCACCCTGCAGGACGAGAGGGGTGTTCACGACCCCGATGGTGCCACCCGCCCGCACCCCCGGTCCCCCACCATCGTCCAACCCGTTGCAGGAAGCGGGCCCACCCACGTCGAAGGTTGGGCCATGCGCACCCTCTCCCTCCTCCTGGCGGCCGTCCTCGTGATGTCCGCAGCGGTCGCCGGCGCGACCGAGCAGGACTCCGTCACGGACTTCTGCACCACCTACGACTCTGCGACCGACACGGCCGAGGGCTGCGAGGTGGACGGCACGACCCTGCCCCTCGGCGCCAGCGCCTTCGAGCCCACCATGGGTGCCGCCCCGGACGGCAGCATCTACATGGCCACCACCCCCACCACGGGCGTCGCGGTCGGCTTCGGCGTCGGCGTCCACAAGTCCAGCGACGACGGCAAGAGCTGGACCGACGTGCAGCCCCGCATCGCGGGCCGGACCGTGCCGCCCGAGACCAACGACCCCTACGGCTACGTCGACCCCAACACCGGCCGGATCTTCAGCTTCCACATGGCCCCGATCCTGCTGTGCTCGGTGCTGTCGTTCTCCGACGACGGCGGCCAGACCTGGACCACACCCCCAGTCGGCTGTGGCCCCTCGGGGGCCTGGGACCACCAGACGATGGCGGCCGCACCCCCCACCGACGGCGTCACGACCGTGGGCTACCCCAACGTCCTGGTCCAGTGCGTCAACGCCGTCTACGCCGAGATGTGCGCCCGGTCCCTGGACGGCGGTCTGACCTGGGGCACCAGCATCCCGGCCTACGTCAACCAGAACCTCTCCCGCCTGTGCGGCACCCAGACCGGCCACCTGTTCAGCGACAGCGACGGCAACTTCTACCTGCCCACACCCGTCTGCGGTGACCGCGCGTCGATGTTCGTGTCCACCGACTCGGGCCTGACCTGGAACGAGCGGGTCATCAACGACGAGACCATGCCCTTCACCGACCCCGCGCTGGACTTCGACGCCGACGGCAACCTGCACGCCGTCTGGGTCGACCTGGGCAACCGCCTGCGCTACGCCATGTCGACGGACAAGGGCATGAGCTGGTCCGACCCGGTGTTCGTCACCCCTCCCGGCCTGCTGGTCGACCTGCCCGCACTGGTCGCCGGCGACGGTGGCCGCATCGCCATCGCCTTCCCCGGGACCGATGACCTGCCGGGTGGCGAGTACGACAGCTCGATCCGCAACATCGACGTCGCCTGGGGCGCCTACATGGTGGTGGCCGACGACGCCACCGACGGCACCCCGACCTTCGACGTCGTCCTGACCTCGAAGGCCGACCCGATCGAGCGTGGGCAGTCCTGCGCCAGCCGCTGCCAGTTCAACGTCGACTTCATCGACGTCATCGTGACCCCCTCCGGTCAGGCGTTCGGTGCCTTCGTCGACGGCTGCACCAACGCAGCCTGCATCGGTGGCGACAGCGACGACAACATCACCCGCTCGGGTGGCGGACAGGCCATCGTCGGTACCGTCCCCGGCTTCGACATGTGCGCCGACGTGTGCCACCCGTTCGTCGATGCCGCCCCGGCCGAGCCGCTGACGGGAGCGCTGCCGCTCACGGCCCCCGAGGACGCCGTCGTGATGCCGCACCCGGCCGAGGTCCTCGGCGAGGCGCGCTTCATGGCCCTGTTCCAGGCCCACCGGGACGCGCTGGCGGCCCTGGGCGAGTAGCCCCACCGCACGACACGACGCCCGGCCCCCCGTGGGGTCGGGCGTCGTCGTGTCAGGCTCTGGTCAGCCCGTCAGCCGACGTCGTCGAGCCGCTGCTGGCGGACCAGACCCACGATGTCGATCGCCTCGTCGACCCGGTCGACGGGCACCAGCATGTGGTCGTGGTGGGCGCCCGCGATCATGTTGCAGGAGATCCCGCGCATCGCCAGCGCGGTCGACAGCGTCGCGGTGACACCGACGGCGGACAGGCTGGTGTGCACCACCACGCTCAGCCAGGCGAAGGTGCCGTGGTAGCCCAGGCCCAGCGCGTCGGCGTCGTCGCGGCTGATCACCAGCGTCGTGCCATCGACCTCGGAGACCATGGCGGACAGGGCGACGTCGGGCAGCGGGGCCCCCGGGGGGATGCTGACGAACACGAAGACCCCGTCGCGTCGCCTGACCTCCAGGGCGCGCAGGATCAGGTCCAGGTCGGTCTCGCCGGCACCGGACATCAGACGTCCAGGTTCTCGGCGTACTCGGCGTTGGCCTCGATCCAGGACCGGCGGTCCGCGGCGCTGTTGCCCATCAGCAGCGAGAAGACGTGCTCGGCGCTGGCCGCGTCCTCGATGCCCACGCGCAGCAGCGTGCGCCGCTGGGGGTCCATGGTCGTCTCCCACAGGTGGTCGGGGTCCATCTCACCCAGCCCCTTGAAGCGGTCGACCTGCACGCCCTTGGGCGCCTTCGGGTCGGTCTTGAAGACCTTGCGGAGGATCTGGTCGCGTTCCTTGTCGCTCATCGCGTACTCGACCATGGCCTTCTTGCGCAGCTGGTACAGCGGCGGCTGCGCCAGGTACACGTGGCCCTTGGCGATCAGGTCGGGCATCAGCCGGTAGAAGAACGTCAGCAGGAGGGTCGTGATGTGCCCACCGTCGACGTCGGCGTCCGCCATCAGGATGATCTTGTGGTAGCGCAGGTTGGAGATGTCGAACTCGGGCTCGACACCCGTGCCGATCGCCTTGACGAGGTTGCCGATCTCCTCGTTGGCCAGGACGCGGCGCAGCTGGGCCTTCTCGACGTTCAACACCTTGCCGCGCAGCGGAAGGATCGCCTGCCGGTCGCGGTCGCGGCCCTGCTTGGACGAGCCACCGGCCGAGTCGCCCTCGACGACGTACAGCTCGCTCTCCTCGGGGTTGCGGGAGGAGCAGTCGGCGAGCTTGCCGGGCAGGCCGGCCGAGGTCGAGTCGAGGATGCCCTTGCGCCGCGTCAGGTCGCGGGCGGCCTTGGCGGCCTGCCGGGCCTTGGCTGCCAGCAGGCTCTTCTTCACGATCTTGCGCCCGTCGGCGTTGTTGGCCTCGAGCCACTCCGTCACGGCCTCGCCGACGACCTTCTCGACGAACTTGCGCATCACGGCGCTGCCCAGCCGGCCCTTGGTCTGTCCCTCGAACTGCGGGTCGGGCATCTTGACGCTGACGACGGCGACCATCCCCTCGCGCAGGTCGTCACCGGTGACCGACTGCGGCCCCTTCTGGACGAACAGGGCGTTCTGGTCGCTGCCCCAGCGGTTCAGCGTCCGCGTGAGGGCCTTGCGGAACCCCTCGTCGTGGGCGCCACCATCGGGGGTGTGGATGACGTTGACGTAGGAGCGGCTGCGTTCGGCGTGGCCCGTCTCCATCCACGTGACCGCGATGTCGCAGGCCATCGGTCGCCCCTCGAACTCCTCGGCCCGCGAGATGACGATCGGCTTGGCCAGCAGCGGCTCCTTGCCGTCCAGCAGCTCGGCGACGAAGTCGATCAGACCGTCGGCGTAGCGGAAGGTCTCCTTGCGGCCGCCGCCGGCCTCGACCGGCCGCCTGTCAGCGAAGTCGATGCGCAGGCCGGGGTTCAGCAGCGCTGTCTCCTTCAGCCGCGTCGCGATCGTGTCGGCGTCGAAGTCGGTGGTGTCGAAGATGTCGGGGTCGGGCCAGAAGCGCACGAGGGTGCCGGTGGCCTTGCCACCCCGGGCGGCCTCGCCGATGACCTCGAGCTTCTTGGTCCGCTTGCCCTGCTTGAACTGCATCGCGTGGACCTGGCCGTCGCGGCTGACCTCGACCTGGGTGCGGATGGCCAGGGCGTTGACCACCGACACGCCGACCCCGTGCAGGCCACCGGAGACGGCGTAGGCCTGCTGGTCGAACTTGCCGCCGGCGTGCAGCTTGGTCATGACGACCTCGAGCGCCGGGACCTTCAGCTTCTCGTGCTCCTCCACCGGGATCCCACGGCCGTCATCGGACACCTCGATCCCGCCGTCCTTCAGGACGGTGACACCGATCCGACGGCACTTGCCCGCCAGGTGCTCGTCGACGGCGTTGTCCACGACCTCCCACACGAGGTGGTGCAGACCACGGACGTCGGTGGACCCGATGTACATGCCGGGTCGCTTGCGGACGGCCTCGAGACCCTCGAGGACGCTGATGGACTTCGCGGAGTACTCAGCCATGGGTACCGCCATGATGCCAAGGACCTGCGACAGCGGTGCGGAGGCACACCTAGGGCCGCGCGGTGACCTCGGGCAGGCCGCGGCCCACGGGGACCGCGCACAGGCCCAGCACGGCCAGCATCACCAGCGCCCAGCGGGCTCCGAAGGTGGCGAGCCCGGCCGACACGGCCCCGGTGACCAGCAGCAGCACACCCATCGCGGTGTTGGCGACGGCGACGTAGTCGGTGCGCTGGTTCCCCTCCGCGAGGTCCACCACGTAGGTCTTGCGCCCGATGCGCGCCCCGGTGTGGGCGAGGGCCAGCAGGAAGTAGGCGACGGGGTGGACCCATGCCTGCGAGGCCAGGGAGTCCCAGGCGACGGCGGCCAGGAACAGCAGGACGACGCCGCACGCCGACGCCGACGCCAGGACGATCACGCGACGGCTGGAGCGGTCGGTCAGACGACCCCACAGCCGCCCGCCGACCAGCGAGGCGATCCCCTGGGCCACCACGAACGGACCCAGCCCGGACAGGTCAAGGTCACCCTCGCTGGTGGCCAGGCTGACCACGTAGGGCGGTGCCAGCGCCGAGACCAGCAGCAGGGTCCGCGCGATCACGAAGCGGCGGAACGGCGGGTCGTCACGCAGCAGCGACAGCGCACGGGCGGCCTGGCCGGCGTCGACCCGGTCGTCGTGGGCACCCTCCGGCTCGCGGACGGTCGAGAACACCGCCAGGCCCGCGACCCACAGCAGCGCGCCGCCGCCCAGCAGCAGCGCGAAGGTCCGTGGGTCGGCGGCGGTGTCGCCGAACACCTGCAGGGCCATGCCGGCGCCGATCGCCACGACGCCGGACGTCATCGACGCCGCGCCGGTCACCTGACCCCGCTGTCCCTTCGGGATCGTGCGGCCCAGCACGTCCTTGGACGAGATCGACGTCAGCGACCGCGCCAGTGCGAACGCGGCCAGGCAGGCCAGGATGGCCACGCCGGCCGCGGTCCCCTCGGCCAGCAGCGCGACGGCGGCCATCGCGCCCACCGCGACGGCCTGCCCGGCCGCGCCGGCCAGCCAGACCAGCTTGCGACGCGGCGCACGACGGACCAGCGGGACCAGGGCCGCCTGCGGCAGCAGTGACCCCGACTCGCGGATCGGCACCAGCAGACCCGTCAGCACGGTTGGTGCCCCCAGCGCGGCGAACAGCCACACCAGCACCGTCTTCGGGTCGACGATCCGGTCGCCGACCTTCTGCAGGGTGTTGGCACCGATCTGCTTGACGGCGTTGCCGGGCACCGCCTCGACGACCGCGTCGTCGATCTCGCTGCTGCTGTGGTCCTCGTCGTCATCGACGAGCAGGGCGTAGGTGCGGTCGACGAGGGAGGGGGCCATACCGGGTGAGGTACCCCGGGTCAGCCGGCGAGGAACCGACCCAGCACCGTGCGGGCGGGCGCGAGGTTGGCGACGGGCACGTACTCGCCCTGCTGGTGGGCCTGGGCGGTCAGACCCGGACCGTAGTTCAACGCCGGCACCCCGACCTCGGCGAACCGCGCGACGTCGGTCCAGGCCTGCTTGGGGGCGACGACGGCGTCGGCGGCGGTGATGAACGCCTCGACCAGCGGCTCGGTCCGGGAGGGCGGGCTGGCGGGTGCCCGGTCGGTCACGACCACGTCGCCGACGTCGGCGACCTGGGCCAGCAGGGCCTCCTCGGCCTCGGCGACGGACTTGTCGGGCGCGAAGCGGTAGTTGACGTTGACCGTGAAGGCGCCGGGGATGACGTTGCGGGCGTTGTCGGTGCGCGCCTGCGTGGGGTTGATGACCTCGCGGAACGTCAGGTCGTCGATGACGACGTCCAGCGGCTGGCGATGGTGCCACGAGGCCAGCCACTCCCCCGCCTTCGTGACGGCGTTCTCGCCGTGCCACGGCCGGGCGCTGTGGGCGGCCTGTCCCCGGACCGTGACCTCGGCGTGCAGCGCCCCCATGCAGCCCAGCTGCACCTCCAGATCCGTGGGCTCCAGGATGATCGCCAGGTCGGCGGTGGACAGGCCGGGCGCGGCCTCCAGGACGTCACGCAGCTCGTTGGCCTCGTGCGGCCCCTCCTCCCCCGCGTAGGCGACCAGGACCAACCGGTACGGACCGTCGCGGAGGGCCTGGTCCTCGAAGGCGTCCATCGCCACGGCCAGTCCGGCCTTCATGTCGCTGGTCCCCCGCCCCACGACCCGGTCCCCCTCGACCCGGGCCGTCAGGTCCTCGGGGGTGGGCGGTACGACGTCGACGTGACCGACCAGCAGCACGGTCGGCCGGTCGTCGCCGGCCACCTCGGGGGGTGCGACCACCACGGAGTGCCCGATGCGCATGACCATGTCGCCCCGGCTGGCGTAGCGGTCGGCCAGCCAGTCGGCGATCACGCCCTCATCGCCGGTCACGCATGGCATTCCACACAGCTCGAGGAGGAGGTCGGTCAGCCGCGGGGTCAGGTCATCCATCGCGTGCAGGCTAGCCGCGGGGCGCGCGGTCAGTTGGCGTGCAGGTCGGCGTTCAGGCCCTGCCATGACGCGCCGGACCGGACGATGGCGTGCACCCGGCCGGTGACGGAGTCACGCCGGTACAGCAGCCCGTCCTGGCCGGACAGCTCGCGGGCTTTGGCGACGTTGCCGTCGGGCATCGTCACGACGGTCCCGGCGGTCAGGTACAGGCCGGCCTCGACGATGCAGTCGTCGCCCAGCGAGATGCCGGTGCCCGAGTTGGCGCCCAGCAGGCAGCGCTCGCCGATGCGGATCGTCTCGGTCCCGCCACCCGACAGCGTGCCCATGATCGAGGCACCGCCGCCGATGTCGGAGCCGTCGCCGACGACGACGCCGGCGCTGATCCGGCCCTCGACCATCGACGCGCCAAGCGTCCCGGCGTTGAAGTTGCAGAACCCCTCGTGCATCACGGTCGTGCCCTCCGCCAGGTGCGCCCCCAGCCGGACGCGGTTGCCGTCACCGATCCGCACGCCCGAGGGGACCACGTAGTCCAGCATCGGCGGGAACTTGTCGACCAGCCGGACCTCGACGTGGCGGCCCTCGACGCGGGCGGCCAGACGGGCGGCCTCGAAGCCCTCGACCTCGAACGGCCCGTGGTTGGTCCACACGCAGTTGGTCAGCACCCCGAAGATCCCGTCCATGGCCAGCCCGTGGGGCCGGACCAGCCGGTGGCTCAGCAGGTGCAGGCGCAGGTAGGCGTCGACGGCGTCGTGCGGCGGGTCGGTCAGGTCGCCGATGACGGCCAGCACCAGCTGACGCGTGCCCCCCGCCGCCGGCTGCTCGACGAGCTGCAGCAGCTGTCGCCAGGCGCCCAGGTTGGGGTGGGGGACGTCCACGGCCTCGGCCGGCGCGACCTGCTCGATCGCCGCGGTCAGGTCGGCCGGGGACAGCCGGTAGGTCGCAGTCCCCTGCGCGTGCCCGACCCGGGCGGCCAGGGCGACGACCGACAGCGACGGCGCGTCGGTGTTGACGACCGGGTAGCTGACGTCCAGCACGTTGCCCGAGGGGCTGACCGTGGCGATGCCGACGGCCCAGGCGGCGGGTGCCGCCCAGCCGTCGATGGTGGCCTCGAGGGCCTCACGGGCCTGGCGGATGTCGTCGGGGGTGGTCATGGTGCTCATGTGACAGGTGGCTCCTGTGGTGGTGGTCAGCCGGTCGGCAGCTGGCCGGCGTCGATCGCGTCGCGCCACACGCCCATGGCCGTGCGGCAGCCGTCGACGTCGGGGACGAGGGCAAGCCGTAGCCATCCGGCGCCGGCGGGCCCGAAGGCCGACCCGGGCGAGGCGATGATGCGTCGCTCCAGCAGCGCCTCAGCGTAGGCGACGTCATCGCCCCCGGGTACACGCAGCCACACGTAGAACGTCGCCTCGGAGCCGCTGACCTCCAGGTCCGCCGACGTACAGAAGTCCAGCACGACCTCCCGCTTGGCCTGGAAGACCGCCCGGCGGTCCGCCGCGTGGCTGTCCTCGGCCCAGGCCGCGGCGGCCGCGGCCTGGACGAACTCGGGCGAGCCCGTCCCGAGGTTGGGCCGCATGGTGCGC
>JBFKGB010000012.1:0-19599 GCA_041633535.1 Euzebya sp.
AAGCGCTACATCGCACGACAGATCTTCCACGCCCTGAAGACCGACCTCGCCACCGCTTGACACCTATAGGAGCATCCACCCCTCCTTCCCGAGTGACCACCCCTCCTGTGCGAGTGACCACTGCGACGCGCCGGCCGGCGTCACGTCAGCCCCACCACACCACCCAGCCCACAGCAGCCCTCCGTGCCCACAACCGGGTGGTCACTCGCACGGGGCGGGGGGTCACTCGCACGGGGCGGGGGGTCACTCGCACGGGGCACGCCCGGGTCAGCGGCCCCACAGGCCGTGGACGGTCCAGCCGCGGTCGGGGAAGCCGGCGGCGTCGGCCACGCGCGCCGAGGCGATGTTGGAGCGCTGGTGCAGGTAGACGGGGACGTTGCCCTCCGCCAGGATCCGGCGGGCGGCCGTGGCCACCAGGCGCCGGGCCAGACCCCTGCCCCGTGCGGCCGGTGTCGTCACGACTGCGATCTCCTGCCCGAAGGCGTCGTGCCGCTTGATCCCGACGCCCGCGATGTAGCGCCCGACGTGGTCCAGCGCGACCAGCACGGGCCCGTTAAACGGACGCAGCCAGTCCGGCATCCGCTGGTCGTCGGGGGCCATCCACACGCCCGTGTCGGCAAGAGGTGCGACCTGGTGGGTCCACCGGAACACCCCGGTGCCGAACACCGCCTGCTCCATCCCCAGCAGCGGCGCCAGTCGCGCGCCCAGCCCGGGCTGCGACAGGTCCCCGTCGATGATGTCCCGCACCGCCGACACCCTGGCCGGCGGCACGGCGATGACGGTGCCGACGCCGTCCCCGACCCCCTGCAGGGGCCGCACGGCACCGTCCCACGTCGGCTCCGCACGGGCAGGGTCACCCACGACGGTCACACCCGGTGCCGGCGGGGGCCACGTCCCGACCCAGCTGGCCAGGTGGGCCTGCAGCGCCGGCGTCACCACGACACCCGGGGGTGACCGGCGGCCGCCGCCACCCGGTCCAGCAGCTCGGCCACCGCGATCGACCGCGACGGGGGGCGCAGGGCCGGCACGGTGCCACGGACGACGTCGCGCATGTGGGCGACCATCCCCTCGTAGCAGTCGCCGGTCCCGGTCCCCACGTGCTCGACGGTGCCGTCGAGACGCCGCAGGTCATAGCCGCTGTCCCGCCGGTCGGGCGTCGCATGGCGCTCGGCGACCTCGATGCCGCCCTCGCTGCCGGTCAGGACCAGCCGCTGCTGGTCCGGGGCGGCGAAGCTGACCCACAGGTGCAGCGTGGCCCCGCCCTCGAAGGACAGCCAGGCCGAGGTGGTCGTGTCGACGCCGTCCCCGCCCAGCTCCGAGGCGGCGGCGATCGAGGCCGGCGCCTCACCCGCCCAGCCCATCGCCGACAGCATCGGCTCCAGGCAGTAGATCCCGACGTCCAGCAGCGCCCCACCGCCGTTGGCGACGGCCCAGCGGTGGTTGTCGGCGGGCAGGACCCCGGACATCCGCGCCTCGCCGTGCAGCAGCCGGCCCACCCCGCCCCCGGCGACAGCCTCCTGGACGGCGACCGACCGTGGGTGGAACGGCGACATGTACGCCTCCATCAACACGACGCCCGCCTGCTCGCAGGCCTGTGCCATGCGGCGGGCGGACGCGGCGTCGACGGCCAGCGGCTTCTCGCACAGGACGTGCTTGCCGGCCTCGGCGGCGCGGACCACCCACTCCTCGTGCAGGTGGTTGGGGAGCGGGATGTAGACGATGTCGACGTCGGGGTCGACCAGCACGGCGGCGTAGTCCGTCGAGCGCCGCACCGGGCCCGCAGCGGACCCCGACGAGCCGCTGGCCTCGTGCACCAGCTGCACGCCGTCCACGGCGGTGACCGCGTCGGCCACGACCGCGGTGTAGACCATCGAGGACGCCCCGAGGACCCCGACGCCCAGCGGGTCGGTCATGACAGCTCGATCAGACGGCCGCCGTCGTGCGCGCTGGTGTTGGCGGCCTCCAGGACCGCGGTGACGGTCCGGACACCCGCCGGGTCCACGGGGACGGGGTCGCCCAGCTGCAGGTGGTCGGCCAGCGCCCGGTGGAAGGGGTAGGCCGCGGCGGGCAGGCCGGGGACGTCGATGGTCTGCAGCCCCCAGCCGGCGTGGTGGCGGGACAGCTGCAGCCGTGCCGGGCCCTCGGCGTGGTGGTGCTCCAGCCGCTGGTAGCCGGTGTCGGGGGTCACGTGCTCCTCGACGACGGGCGCGTAGTGGCCGACGAGGGTGCCGCGGGTCCCCTGCACGACGTACTTGGGACGGCGGACGGCCAGGATGTCGGAGTCGAGGAACTCCGCCTCGCGGCCGTCGTCGAAGGTCATCCGGACGCGGACCTGGTCCAGGTTCGTCACGTCGTGCCAGACCCGCTTGTGCCCGACGGCGCTGACGGTCCGCGGCAGCGCGCCGCCGTACAGCTGCAGGGTCTGGTCGATCAGGTGGGCACCCCAGTCGTACAGCCGCCCGCCCGAGACACCCCGGTCGGAATGCCACAGGGTGCACGGGTGCTCGAAGCCCCCGACGAAGGTCTCGACGTTGAACACCTCGCCCACGTGACCCTCGTCGATCAGGCGACGGAGGGCCCGGAAGTCGGCGTCCCAGCGACGGTTCTGGTGGACCGTCAGCAGCCGGTCGGCGTCGGTGGCCGCGGCCAGCAGCGAGTCGGCCTCGGCAGCGGTGAAGCACAGCGGCTTCTCGACCACGACGTGCCGGCCGGCGGCGAGGGCCTGCATCGCGATGTCGTGGTGGGTGGAGGGCGGGGTGGCGACCAGGACCACGTCGACACCGTCGTCGGCGAGGAGCCCCTCGACGGAGTCGTGCAGCGCGGCACCGGGGAAGCGGGTCCCGGCGTCGGCCAGCCGGGGGGCGCTCAGCTCGGCGATCGCCGCCAGACGCAGCCCCTGCACCGTCACGGCCGCGTTGCCGTGCAGCCAGCCCATCCCGCCGTGCTGGCCGTAGCCGACGATCCCGATGCCGATGTCGGTGGAGGGGATGGAGGCCTTGCGCCACAGCCGCCCGAGGACCAGCGCGATCGGGTCGGTGGCCGAGGGGCGGTGCGGCTCGCCGGCGACGGCCACCAGGGTCCCCTCGCCCTCGTCCCTGGCGGTCACGGCGGCCTGCCGCTGCAGGTGCAGCCGGGTCTGCAGGACCGTGCGGGTGCCGGCACGGGGCAGCAGCTCCACGAAGTCCCCCTCGACCACGCTCTCGGCGGGGACGTTGCGGGCCACGGGGTCCGTCGTGGCCTCGACGACCACCTCGGCACCGATCAGCGCCGGGCCCAGGTCCACGCCCAGCAGGTCGGTCCAGGCCTGCTCGCGCGGGGGGTCGACCACCACGACGACACCACCCAGGGCAGCATGGCGGCCGAGGGCCTCGATGCGGTCGGCGGGCCAGTCCCGGGGGGATCGGACGAGCACCGGCGAGGGCGAGTCCGGGAGCGGGCCGTCACGGTCGACGACGACGGGGGTGGATGAGTTCATGGCTGGTCCAGGGGGATCAGGGCAGGACAGGCTGACAGCCGCACGATAGCCGCGGTCGTCGGCCCGCCCCAGGGACGGACGGGTCGACGGTCAGGTCAGCTCGACGACGTGGAAGACCTCGGCCAGACGGCCCTCGGGCAGGCCGGCGGCCTGCGCGCGCTCGGTCAGCCAGCCGCGCACCATGTCCTCGAGGTCGTCCTGGCGGTGCATGACCTGGCTGCGGTGCTCGCGCAGCGCGGCCATCTTCAGGTCGAACGTGTCGGTCACGTCGACGGCGTGGCTGGCGCCGGGGTGCGCCTGGATGAACACCTCGTTGACGATCCAGGCGTCCAGGCCCTCCTCCCGCAGCTCGGGGAAGGCGAAGGGGTTGCGGGCGCTGGGGTAGATCGCCCGGATGCAGGCGTCGCCGGTGGCCATGTGGTCGGGGTGGCTGGCCGGGATGCGGTCGTACATGCGCTCGGGGCTCTGGATCAGCATCCGCTGGGGGCGGACCTGCCGGATGACCCGGGAGATGTCGCGCACCAGGTCAGGGGTCGCCTCGACCCAGCCGTCGCGGTAGCCGTCCAGGAACCGGACGTCGGTGACGCCGACCACGGCGGCGGCCGCGCGCTGCTCGGCCTCGCGCAGTGGCGCCATCTGCTCGCGCGGCGTGTCGTCGAAGCCGCCCTGGTCGCCCCGGGTGACCAGCAGGTAGGTCACCTCGATCCCCGCCTTCACCCACCCGGCGACCGTGCCGACGCATCCGAAGTCGATGTCGTCGGGGTGGGCGCCGACCACCAGGGCGCGCTCGATCTGTGCATCCGGCTTGACCATGGGCCCAGTGTTGCCCTGCCGCTGCGCGACGTACACCCCCGACACCACGCAGATGACGACGGGCACCGCGTCGTGCGCGGTGCCCGTCGTACGGCTCGTCCTGCGGGTCGGACTACCCGCCCAGCAGCCCGCCGAGCGAGGTGCTGGTGTCGAGGACGCCCAGCAGGTCGTCCACGGTCGGGATGCCGTCCGGGAAGGAGGGCAGCTCGGGCGCGATGAGGCCCTGCGCCGCCAGGGTGGCGATCGCCTCGCTCATCGCGATCTGGACCTCCTGGAACCCGTCGGTGTAGACCAGCTCGATCAGCTCGGTGGGCCACATGTCGTAGACCTCCTGGCTGAAGTCCTCACGTCCTGCCATGGCGACGAAGGCGTCGAGCACCAGCTCGGGGGTGGCGTAGGCGGCGAGGTTCGCCATCGCCTCGTCCGACAGGGGGGCGACCAGGACCGCGAGCTCCGTGGGCGTGAGGCCCTCGAGGATCTCGGCGACGACGTCCTCGGCACCGGGTGCCGGGAAGTTCCGGGTCATCAGGCCCTCCATGATGTTGGAGTCCTCGGTCGGGGTGGCCGAGCCGTTCTCGGCCCCAGCGGCGGAGTCGTACCCGGGGATCCGGGCGGGCTCGTTGTCGGCGTTGGCCGTCACGGGACCGACGGTGACCATGGCTGCCATCGAGGGGACCTCGACGCCGTCGACCTCACGGTTGACGAACAGCATGTAGGGGCCGGGAGGGGCGTTCACGCCGGTCGGGGGCGCCTGGATGTTGAGCTTCCCGCCGTTGCCGTTCCACTCGAAGGGCAGGGACAGGCCGCGGGCGTCGGCATCGACGGCGTGGCTGATGTCGGACTGGCGGATCAGCGAGACGCTGCTGATCTCGTCGGGGAAGGTGGTCTTGAGGGAGAACTCCTCACCCCAGCCGATCATGGCCGGCGGGGCCTTGGTGATCGTCGGACGCTCGGCACCCGTGTGCAGGTACGGCGGGCTGTAGATCTCGAAGGAGCTGTCCTTGCTGTTGTTGGCGAAGCCGGGACCGAAGTCCTGATGGCTCAGCACGACGCCCAGCGGGATCGGGGAGTGCCCGCCCACGAGGACCCGGGCGTCGGGCAGGAGCACCGCGGAGTTGTGGTAGATCCGGTCGCGCTGCATGTCCGCGGCCGGGCTCCAGGTCTCGGTCTCGGGGTCGAAGATCTCGGCCTGGCGGACCGGGGCCTCGAAGCCGGAGGCGTTGACGTGGTCGATGTTGCCGCCGCCGGAGGCGAAGACGGTGCCGTCGGGCAGCAGGGTGCCGGTGGTGAACCAGCGGGCGTTGTTCATCTGTCCGGTCTCGCGGGTCGAGACGTTGGACTGGTCGTCCACGGTGATGATCTGGGACAGGGTGGTGCCGATCATCGAGCCGGGGGTCGGCCCGAGGGTCCCGCCGCCCTGCAGCAGCTCCATCTCGGAGTAGTCGCCCTCCAGCATCAGCGGGATGGAGAACGCACCGTTGCGGGGCAGGCCGGCATAGGGCGTCGGGCCGTGGATCTCCCACTCGGAGGTCTCGGTGTCGAAGGACTGGTACAGGCCCCAGGTCGCCTCGTCAGCGGCGTAGCCGGTGGGGCCGAAGCCGTTCATCTGGCCGGCCGCGGCGTAGAAGAGCTTGCCGTCGGGCGTCAGGTGCATGCGGGCGTACAGGGGGAGGGAGTTCTCCGACGCCATGCCGGTGTAGTTCTCGGTCCACTGGAAGGTCGCGGGTGCCTCGGGCGTGCCAGCGGCGTCGAGGGTCTCGGACCGACGGACCTGTGACAGCTGGGAGTCGAACACCAGGCGGGTCACGCCACCGACGACGTTGATGTCACCGTCGGGGAGGGTCGTCAGGGTCGGGTACCAGCGGCCGTACTTCATGGGGTCGATCTCGGTGAAGGTGTTCGCCTCGGGGTCGAAGACCTGGGCGGTGCGGATGCCCTCGATCTCGCTGACACCCATGCCACCGATGCCCGGCACCTCCTCGGGGACACCACCGGCGGTGGAGTAGAAGTCGCTGCCACCGGCGATCAGGATCTGCCCACCGGCCAGGTGGGACAGGTCCGAGCAGAACATGTCGGTGTCGTTCTTCGCCGGGTCGTCCTGGGGTGCGACCGGCGGTGCGGGGTAGATCTGGCCGACGGTCGAGCCGACCAGGCCGTCACCGGGACGACCGGGGACACCCAGGACGGCGAGGCCGTCGGTCAGCGGGTCGTCGCTGTACCCGGCGGGGTTGTCACCGTTGATGCCGGGGGTGAGGGTGGTGAACTCGGGACGGTCGCCGTACAGGCTCAGACGGCGGGCCTGGCTGTCACGCAGGACGATGCCGGCCTCGGTCAGGACCGTCAGCTCGACGTTGCCCTCGGTGTTCTCGATCCCGTTGAAGTACATCAGCGTGCCGTCGTTCAGCACCGCGACGCTGACGGCGGCCGGCTTGCACAGCAGGTTGCCGTCCTCCTGGGTCTCGCAGCGGTCACGCTCGGCCCCACCCTCCTCGAAGAGCCCGGAGAAGGTGCCGACGGCGGCAGGGTCGGCGGCGGTCTGGGCTGTCGCGGGTGCGGCGACGGGGGCCAGCAGCCCCAGTCCGGCGAGGACGGTCACCAGGACGGCACGGGGCGATCGGCGGGACCTCCCGTGCGGATGATGCGTACGTGAAGAGGACATCTGGAAACGGCTCCATTGCGTATCGGCGGGTGGCTAGGCGGCACTAGCCCTACGTTCCGAGGATGCGGGAGCCGATGACGGATTGGAAGGGTTCAGGGCGTGATCGACGGCGATCTGTCCAGACCCACGGGCCACCTCCGGAGATGTTGTGCGGATCACAACGATCCGGCGGTCAGAGTGCGGCCAGTTGCCCTGCCACCGCGACGACGGCAGCGTGGGAGGCGTGTCCCACCTCATCCGCGTGACCGTCCTCGCCAGCCTGCTGCTGGGTCTCCTGGCGCCCTCCTCCGGCGCCCACGCGCACTCCGGCGGACCGACGATCGTCCCGGTCCTGGACGGCGTCACGGTCGATGTGCCCGAGGAGGTCGACGTCCGGATCGTCGCCTCGCAGGCCGCCCCGCTGCTGGCGGTGACGAACCCGACCGACGAGGTGCTGGAGGTCCGGTCGCGTGACGGTCGGGCCTGGTTGCGCATCAGCGGCGCAGGGGTCGAGGTGAACCCCGCTGTCGCCGACACCTACTCCACCACTTCACCCGAGGGCGGCCCGGTCCCCGACGACGTGCGGGCCGGTGACCGGCCCGACGCCTGGACCCGGGTCAGCACGGCCCCCACCTGGGCCTGGTTCGAGCACCGCCTGCACCCGCAGGGCCTGGTGGTCCCACCCGAGATCGCGACCGTCGACGCCGAGCAGGACATCGCGGAGTGGCAGGTCGAGGTCGCCTACGGGCAGCAGGAGGGACGGCTGGAGGGGCGCATCGTGCACCGCCCGCCCACCGGGACCGTGGTGTCACAGCTGACCGGCGACGTGCCGGAGACCATCACGGCCAACGCGCTCAGCGGCTCGGTGCCGGCCATCTTCATGGGGCTCCAGGGGGCCGAGGAGGTCATCGTGCTCGGCGCCGACGACGAGCCGTTCCTGCGCTTCACGGGTGAGGGGGTGGAGGGCAACGTCCGCAGCCCCAGCTTCAGCACGGACGTGACGGCCCGGGGCGAGGCCCCCCTCACCGACACCGACCCCACGGCCCCACCCGAGTGGATGCCGGTGGCCTCGGTCCCCCGCCATGCCTGGCTGGAGGGGCGGGCCCGGCCGGTGCTGGACCTGCCTCAGGACATCATCGTGTCGACCAGCCGGGTCGAGCTGTCCCGCTGGGAGGTGCCCCTGCTCGTCGACGGGCAGGAGGCGGTCCTGACGGGCACGACCAGCTGGCTGCCGGCCGGTCAGAGCGTGCTGGACGAGCCGGAGGGCGGCGGTGTCCCCCTCCTCCCCCTGGCCGGCATGGTCGTGCTGGTCGCCGTCGGTGCCCTGGAGCTGCTGCGCCGCCGCGGTCGGGCGCGCTGAGGCAACCGGCTCAGCGGGCGGCGGCCTCTGCGGAGGGTGTGACGGGGCCGCGGACGGGCACGGCCTCGTGGTGGTCCAGCCGGGCGGCGCGACGCAGTCCGTTGGCGCCTGTGATGGCGTAGGCGATGCCGAACAGCAGGGCACCGGTCAGCACGATCGTCGGGCCGGACTGCACGTCCAGGTGGTAGCTGGTGATCATGCCGACCATGCCGCACGCGGCGCCGATGGCGGTGGAGTAGACGAGCATGCGGCTGAAGCTGTTGGTCATCATCCGGGCCACGGTCGGCGGGATGACCAGCGTCGCCGCGATCAGGGTGACCCCGAGGATCTTCATGGTCACCAGGATCGAGGTGGCCAGGACCAGCATCAGGAGGGACTCCAGCCGCTGGACCCTGACCCCGCTGACCTCCGCGACCTCGGCGTCGAACGTCACGAACGCGATCGCGCGGTAGCGGACGACGAACACGACGATGGCGCCCAGCAGGGTCAGCCCGGTCAGCAGCACGTCCAGCGGGGCCACACCCAGGATCGATCCGAACAGCAGCGCGTCGAAGCTGCCGCCCGAGCCGCCGAACAGCGCGAAGAGCGCCAGGCCCAGGGCGAAGGACGCCGTGGTGATGACCCCGATCGCGGCGTCGGCCCCGATCGGGCGCCGGCGCGTCACGGTGTTGATGGCCAGGGCCGCCGCGAACCCCCACAGCCCGGCGCCCAGCAGCACGTTGATGCCGACCAGGCTGGAGGCGGCGAAGCCACCGAAGATCGCGTGGGACAGACCGTGACCGATGTAGCTCATGCCGCGCAGGACGACGTACACCCCGATCAGGCCGCACAGGGCCCCGGCGACGGTGGCCACGATCAGGCCGTTGCGGAAGAACTCGAAGGAGAACGGGGTCAGGAAGGCGTCGATCATGACGCGCTCCTGAGGGCCGCACCGGTGTAGGCGTCCACCACGACGGGCATGCCCCCGTGGTCCAGCACGTCCATGCTGGCGCCGTAGGTGTGCTGCAGCACGTCGGGGGTCAGCACCTCGCGGGGCGCGCCCTCGGCGACCACGTGCACGTTCAGGCACACCAGGTGGGGCAGGTGCGCCGCCATCCCGTTCAGGTCGTGGGTGGTCAGCACGATGGTCAGGCCGTCGTCGTGCAGCTCGCCCAGCAGGTGGAGGATCTCGTGGCGGGTCTTCACGTCCAGCCCCGACGTGGGCTCGTCCAGCAGCACCAGCTGGGGGCGACGCAGCAGCGCTCGGGCCAGGAACACCCGCTGCTGCTGGCCGCCGGACAGCTCGCGGATGTGGCGCCCCTGCAGGCCGGCGAGGCCCAGGCGCTCGAGGGTCTGGCCGACCTGGCGCTTCTCCTCGGGCGTGGCCCACGGCAGCAGACGCGAGGTCTCGCGCGCCATCAGGACGCACTCCCCGACGGTGACGGGGAAGTTCCAGTCGACGGACTCGACCTGCGGCACGTAGGACAGCCGGGTCCCCGGCGCCATCGAGATGCGACCGTGCGCCACCGGGATCCGGCCCGCGATGGCGCGCAGCAGCGTCGTCTTGCCCGACCCCGAGGGGCCGACGATCCCGGTGAACGTGCCGGCCTGCAGCTGCAGGTCGATGTCGCGGATGGCAGCGGTGTCGCCGTACCCGCAGGTCACGTGCGAGATGTCGACCAGGGGTTCGCTCATTGCGGGTACTCAGCCTCATCTGTCGTGACGTTGCGGACCTCGAAGGCCTCAAGCGCCGACGCGTCGCCGCCCAGGGCCTCGGTCATGACCACGTAGTCGAACCGCATCAGGCCCAGCCACGAGTGCTCCTCGTCGCCCGGCTCGCCCGGCAGGTCGTCGTCACGCAGCACGTCGACGTACTCCACACCGGCCTCGCGCCCGATCTGCTCCAGCACCGGGCTCGGGAACACCTCGGACCCGAAGACCGCCGGCACGCCCTCGTCGCGGACCTGCTCGATCAGCGCCGTCAGCTCGCGCGGGGTGGGGTCCTCGAAGTCCGAGACCTGGATGGCGCCGATGACCTCCCAGCCGTAGGTCTGTGCGAAGTAGGCGTAGGCGTCGTGGTAGGTCAGCAGCTTCTTGTTGCCCTCGGGGATGGTCGCGAAGGACTCCCGCATGGCGGCGTCCAGCTCGTCGACGACCTCGGTGAACGCCGCGGTGTTGGACGCGTAGGTCTGGGCGTTGTCGGGGTCGATCTCGCTCATGGTGTCGCGGACGACCTCGGCGTAGGCCACGGCGTACTGCGGGTCGGTCCACAGGTGCGGGTTGGGCTTGCCCTCGGACTCGGGGAAGGAGAAGTCGTACAGGTACTCCTCCTCGGGCAGCGCCAGGGTCCCCAGCTCGACGATCCGGCTGCCGTCGGCCATGTTGGCCTCGGCGAGCTCCTTGGTGGGCTCCTCCAGCTGCAGGCCGTTGATGAACAGCACGTCGGCGGTGGCCAGCAGCTCGGCGACGCTGGGTCGCGGCTCGAAGGTGTGGGAGTTCGTGCCCTCCGGCACGATCCCGACGATCTGCGCCGCGTCGCCCACGACGTTGGCGACGATGCTGGTGAGGGGCGCGACGGTGGTCGCGATCAGCGGACGGTCGTCGTCCTCGACCCCAGCACCGGCCGCGGTGTCCTCTCCCCCACCGCAGGCAGCGACCAGCAGCAGCAGGACGCCGGCCAGGGCGGTCAGGCGGTGGCGGTGACGGGTGGGGGGCGGCGGGTTCATCGTGACGGGGGTCCTCTTCATGCGACTGCGAATCGTTCGCAACAGTAGTCCCCCCGGATTGGGCGGACAAACGCGTTGTGTCACGATCTGCTCACCGGCGGGGCGGTGGCCGGGGCGGTCTCAGCCGGCGCCAGCGCACCCGGCGCAGGTGCCGGTGACGATCAGCTCGACCTGCTCGGCGTCGAAGCCGTGCCCCTCCGACAGGTGGTCGCGGACGGACTGCACCAGGCTGCCCTGGTGGTGGTCCACCGAACCGCACACCCGGCAGACCAGGTGGAAGTGCTCGTCGGGGTGGGCCATCTCCCACCGACCCGCCGTCTCGCCGCCCAGCCGCGACTGCCGGACCAGGTCCAGCTCCTCGAACAGGGTGAGCGACCGGTAGACCGACGCGAGGTTCACCGAGGGGTCGATGGCCGTCACGCGGTCCGCCAGCTCGTCGGCGGTCAGGTGGGCGTCGGCCTCGCACAGCGCACGCCAGACCGCCTGACGTGGACCGGTCACCCGATGACCCTGCGCCCGCAGGACCTCGGCGACATCGTTGCGCTGCATCGTCGGGCCATCCTACGGGCACCGCAGAACTGAACGGTGTTCGTATAAGGTTGACGCTGCGCGTGCCGACGGAGCCTGTATGTCCACCACGACCGACGTCCCCGGGAGGGCCCAGCTGCGGACCCGTGTCGTCCGACATGGGGTGTTCGCCCTCGTGGTTCTCGGGCTGAGCCTCAGCGCTGGTGTCCTGCGCCCGGAGGGGTCGAGCACCTCGCTGTGGTGGCCCGCAGCCGGCGCATCGGTCATCGGTGTCCTGCTGAGCCCGCGCCGGGACCGGCCGCTGGCGGTGGGCATCGTCGTGGCGGCCAGCGGCCTGGGCAACCTGCTGGCCGGACAGACCGTGCTGGTGTCACTGCTGTTCGGGGTCTGCAACGCCGCCGAGGCGGCGGTCAGCACCTGGGTGCTGCTGCGGGGTCGGGACGACGGGGTCCCGCGACTGCGGCGGATGACCGACGTGGGGGTCCTCGTCGCTGCGGTCGTCGCGGGCGCGGCGGTGATCGGTCTGGGGGCGGGCGCGGTCGTCGCAGGACTGCTCGACGGGTCGATGACGCAGACGGCCGTCAAGGTCTTCTGGTCCCACGCGTCGGCCCAGATCCTGCTGGTCCCTGCCGCGCTGACACCCCGCGGGGGGCAGGGCGAGGCCGGTCGGCTCGAGACCGGCACCCAGTGGCTGATGCTCCTGGGCTGCACCGCCCTCGTGTTCGGCCCGGGCCAGTCCCTGCCGATCTCGATCCTGCCGGTGGCGATGCTGGTGTGGGCGGCGGCGCGCGGCACCACCCGCACCGTGCTGGTGCAGATGGCCATCTTCGGTGTCGCCATGTCGCTGCTGACGGCCGTGGGTGGCGGCCCGTTCGCCGCGGTGCCCACGCCGAGGACCGGTGATCCGGGGTTGGCGACGACCCAGCTGGTCCAGGCCTACCTGCTGATGTCGGCGTTCATCACCCTGACCCTGGCGGCGACGGTGCAGGAGCGCCGCGAGATCCTCAGCCAGGTGACCGCCCTGGCGGTGCAGGACGCCCTGACCGGGGTGCTGAACCGGCACGGGCTGGAGACGCGGATGGACGATGTGGTCGCGGAGTCCGCCGAGCGGGACGAGCCGTTCGCGGTCGCCCTGGTCGACGTCGACGACTTCAAGGCCACCAACGACCGGTTCGGCCACCTCGGCGGCGACCACGTGCTGATCGCCGTCGCGGACCGCCTGAAGGCCATCACGTCGGACGGGGTCGGCCTGGTCGCCCGGCTGGGCGGGGACGAGTTCGTCCTGCTGCTCCGCAACGTCCGCACCGAGCAGCTCACGACGTTGTGGCGGGACGCGATCCGCACCGCCGTGGAACGTCCTGTGGAGTTCCAGGGTCAGACCATCGAGGTGGGTGTCTCCATCGGCATGGCGTCGGGGGCGGGTGACTCGACGCTGACGGACGTGCTGCGCACCGCCGACGCCGCGATGTACCGCGACAAGGTCGAGCGGACGGGCGTGACACGGCAGGCCTCGGTCGACGAGCGTCGCACCTGGCGGGTGCGCGGCTGACCCCGACGTCCTCAGGCGCTGACCCTCAGGCGCTGACCCTCAGGCATACGCCTCGACATGGGTCAGCGGCAGGTCGTGGGCCCGTGCCACCCGGCTGGGCAGGTCCATGGCCAGCCAGCGTGACGGTCCCGCGGGCAGGGTGGACAGGATGATCTCGTCGAAGGTGTCGCGGGAGTTCGCGCGCAGGACGTCGCCGATGACGTCCACCGGGTGACCCGGCCCCACGTCGCCGGTGACCTCCGTGGCGCCCAGCAGGTGGAGGGTCTCCACCGCCTCCTTCAGGCGGTGGTGCGCCGCGACGGCGTCCATCTCCTCGTCGTGGCTGTGCCAGCCCTCGGGGGACGGCGTGGCGGGCACCAGGACGTGGAACCGGGCGTCCCCGCGTTCGATGCGCTCGGTGAGGACCTCCCGGAGCGCCTCACCGCCCAGGGTCAGGTTGGCGACGACGAGATAACGGGGCATTGCGGCACCTCCGGCTCGAGCGATGCACCGCCTGCGCACCAGGGGTGCGCCTCGAGCATACGCCCGGCGACGCGGCCGCAGAAGGGGTGTCGGTCAGCGCGTCAGCTGCAGCCAGGCCATGCCCAGCACGCCCCTGTACCGGGCGTAGTCCAGCCGTCGCTGTTCGACGAACTCTGCGGCCTCGGGGCTGCCGACCGCCTCGACCCCGGCGTTCCACGCGGCCTCGAAGGCGTCCCACTCCTCGACGGTGGACAGCTCGATGTCCTCGACCGTCCATCCCTCCATCTCGGCCAGGTCGACCAGGTCGTCGGGGCGCAGCAGGGCCCCGAAGGTGTCGCGGCACCACCGGTCGGGACGCCGGGTCCACACCCCGATGCCGACCACGGCCGCGCCACCGTCGGGCAGCAGCCGTCGCAGGTGGCTCAGCAGGCCGGGTGCCCCACCGAAGACGTGCCCCACGCCGACGGTGATGACCGCGTCGCACGGGTCGGTGGTGCCTGCCGTCCGTGGTGACCAGGCGGTGGCCTCGCCGACGGTCCACGTGGTGCGGTCCTCCACGTGTGCTGCTGCCGCCCGCTCGCGCGCGACGGCGATGGCCGCGGGGTCGATGTCCACGCCGTGGCCGTGCCCGGTGTCCGAGGCCAGCGCCAGGTCGATCAGCAGGGCGCCGTGGCCGCACCCCAGATCGACCGTGCGGGCCGGCTGCCGGTCAGCGAGCCAGGCGACGAGCCCGGCCCGCCGCGCGTCACCCAGGGGCGCGTTGACCTCGACCGCCGCTGACCCTGCACGCCGCAGCGCGACCCCCATCTGATCGTCCATGGGGGTCAGCCTAGTCCTGTGTCATGCGATGCGACGCCCCGTGATCGCAGTCGGGGTGATGGCGACCGTGCGTGCGTCCCGGTCGGCCCATGACCGCAGACCCTCCGACAGGCGTGCCGACTCCTCCGGATCGAGGACCTCGCGGGCCTTCCCGCGGATCATGACGCTCCAGCCCTCCTTCCAGCGCACGTCGACGTCGTCGACCTCGAAGGCCACCTGGTCGTTCATCATCGCGGCCTTCAGCAGCGGGCCGGTGGTCGTGTGGAACACGATCTCGCCCCCGACGTACCGGTAGTTGACCGGCAGCACGGCGATGCCGTCCGCCTCGGCGAAGCCGACCCGCCCGACCCTGGTGGGGTAGGACTCCAGGTTGATCAGGCACTCGTCGACCGACAGCGTGTACAGCTCCGACATCGCATCCTCCTCGTTCGCGTCCATCCCATGCTGCACCGTGCCGGCCCGCTGCCGGAAGGGCCTATGGTCCCGGCCCCAGCAGGTCCTCCAGCACCGGACGGTGGGCGGGCGGCCAGGCGTCGATGACCGCCGCACGCGGTACGTGCCGCATCACGTGACGGAGGGCGAGCACCACCACGACCACGTCGTCCAGCGGGCCGATGACCGGCAGGAACTCGGGGATCAGGTCGATCGGTGAGACGACCCACAGCAGGGTGAGGAGCACCACGATGCGGACCCGTGGAGGTACACGCGGGTCCGCCCGCAGCCGACGGAGCGCACCGGGGGCCGCCCCCAGCAGGGGCAGGAGCTGCCCGGGCCTGAGCCGTTGGCGCCGGGCGACGATCGCCAACGCGACCCACACCAGGAGGACCAGCACGAGGAGTGCCAGCAGGACGAGGACGGCGCGTCGGGACAACGCAGCGACCATACGGCGGCGGCGAGGGTCGGGTGACCACGGCGGCAGCGCCGGTCGGATGACCATCGCGCCGACGACCGCATGACCGACGGAGCCGGTCCCCGTGGGGCAGACTGGGCACATGACAGCGGCGCGAGGCCTGCGGTGGAGGATGACCATCCCGGTGGTCGCGCTGGTCCTCGCCGCCACGGGCTGCACGCCGACGCGCCAGGCGGCACCGGCGCGGGAGGCGGCCCCGGCGCAGACCACGGTCGCGGCGACCGACTCTCCGTCACCGGTCGCGCAGGCGCAGGCCGACGGACTGCCGCTGCGCATCGCCGTCGCCGGTGACGTCGGGACGGGCAAGCCCGCCGCCTGGCGGACGGCGGCGGGGATGGCCCGGCTGGAGGAGGAGGGGGAGTTCGCCGCACTGCTGCTGCTGGGCGACAACGTCTACCCCAACGGGGACCCCGACCTGCTGCAGACAGCGGTGTTCGACCCGTTCGCCGACGTCCTGGACGACGACACGCTGCTGCTGCCGGTGCTGGGCAACCACGACGTGATGGCCGACCACGGCGACGCCCACGCGGCGGCCATCGGCATGCCGGCCCGCTGGTACGTCACCGACCTGCCCGGTGTCCGGGTCGTGGCGCTGGACTCGACCCAGCCGCAGGACCCGGACCAGCTGGCCTGGCTGGAGGAGACCCTGGCGACGCCGACTGACAGCTGGGTCATCGTGACGATGCACCATCCGCCGTTCTCCGGCGGGGCACACGGCCCGGCGGTGGAGGTGCAGGAGACGTTCGTGCCGCTGTTCGAGCGGTTCGG
This sequence comes from Euzebya sp., assembly GCA_041633535.1. GTDB lineage: Bacteria > Actinomycetota > Nitriliruptoria > Euzebyales > Euzebyaceae > Euzebya. Next base: position 16,028 of record JBFKGB010000012.1, read on the forward strand.
CGTCGACCTGGTCCTGGCCGGCCACGAGCACGACTACCAGCGGCTGGCACCCATCGAGGGCATCACCTACATCATCTCGGGCGCCGCGGCGAAGCTACGACCGACGACCGACGGCCCCGGCACCGAGGTCGCGCTGTCCATCCACCACTTCCTGGACGTGCAGGTGTGGCCCGACCGTATGCTCGTCCGGGCGGTCGGCCAGGGCGGGCGCGAGCTGGACACCGTCGAGCTGCAGCGGTAGCGGCGGCTGCTCAGCCGATCGAGTCGTGCAGCGGGTCGTCCCGGACGACCGCGACGAGGGCGCGTGCGAGCACACGGTGGGAGTCCGGCGCCTGCTCGTCGGTGGCCAGCCACCTGAACAGCCCCTCCAGGTGGACCCGCGGCCGTCCGTCGACGACGACGGGGGCGACGGGCCCCTCGGGCCAGGGGACGCCGCCGGCGCACAGGGCGGCATCGACGGGCATCTCCGACATCAACGCCAGCACCTGCCCGACACGCGGCTCGGGGATCGCGACCATGTCCTCGTCGGCGACGGTGCGTGTGGCCAGCGCGGCCCACACCTCGTCGTAGGTCGCCCAGGCGGCCTGGCTGCCCAGCTCCTCGATGTCGGCACCGGTCTCGGCCCGGATGCCGGCGACGATCGCGGTGTGCACGCCCTCGACCCACTCGGGTTCGGCGTCGTCGGGGTTCAGGACCGTCTCGGCCAGCACGCCGGGGCGCCGACCGAAGGCCAGCTCGACCCGCGCGGCGACGGCGGCGCGCACCAACGGGCCCCACCCCTCAACGAGGATCTCGTGCCACCCTGTCTCGTCGTCCACCCCCCCGAGGGTACGTAGTGCCCCGCGACGGTGCCGGGCTCCTCGCGGCCGGGGTGGTCGCTAGGCTCACACCGCCCACCACGGAAGGCTGCCGCGTGTCACCCACGACCACACCCGCCGGTGCAGACCCGATCGTCGTCGTCGACGGCGTCGAGATGTACCGGATCACCGACGTCGACGCGATGGACCCGTTCCTGATGACGGTGGTCAGCAGCAGCGACCTGTGGATGTTCCTGTCCAGCACCGGCGGGCTGACCGCCGGACGCAGGGAGCCGGCCGACGCGATCTTCCCCTACGAGACCGACGACCGCCTGCACCACGTCGCCGGCCGGGTCGGGCCGGTCACGCTGCTGACGGTCCACGACGGTGCGGCCGCGACGGTGTGGGAGCCGTTCGCCCCGGGTGCGCCCGACACGGTCCGGACCCTGATGAAGAGCCTCCGCGGCGACGCGGTGGTGGTGCAGGCCCGGCATGCCGGGCTGGGCCTGACGGTCCGCGCACGGTGGGCACCCTCGGACCGGTTCGGCTGGGTCCGCACGGTCACCGTCGTCGACGACCGCGCGGGGGGCGACGCCACAGCCCGGTCCGTCACGGTCGTCGACGGCCTGCTGGACGTCATGCCCTGGGGCATCGGCGTCACCCTGCAGCAGCAGCGCAGCAACCTGGCCAACGCCTACCGGCGCAGCGAGATCACCGACCACGGCGTCGGGGTCCACAGCCTGGAGGCCCAGATCGTCGACCGGCCCGAGCCCGCCGAGGCGCTGCGCGCGACCACCGTGTGGACCGCAGGGCTGGAGGACCCGGAGCTGAGCGTCGACCCGGCGACGGCCGAGCGCGCACGGCGCGGCGAAGGTGCTGCGGCCGTGCGGCTGCGGACCGGCCGACCGGGGTCGTTCCTGCTGCGCACCACCCTGCAGCTGGACCCGGGCGCCACGCGACGGTGGCACGTCATCGCCGACGTCGCACAGTCCCAGGCCGACGTGGCCGCGCTGCACCGGCTGATCACCGCCGGCGACGACCCGACCGCCCTCGTCGACGCCGACATCCGCGACTCCTCCGACGCGCTGGCCCGTATCGTGGGCACCGCCGACGCCACCCACCGGACGGCCTCGCGGGTCGTCGACGCCCACGACCTGTCCAACACCCTGTTCAACGTCATGCGTGGCGGCACGTTCCTGGACGGGCCGGCGGTGGACACCGCCGCGTTCCGCGCGTTCGTCGGACGACGCAACCGCGCGACCGCGGCACGGCATGCGGGATGGCTGGAGGGGCTGCCCGACCGCCTCGACGTCGCGGACCTGACCGACCGTGCGGTCGCGGTGGGCGACCCGGACCTGGTGCGGCTGGCCCGGTCCCACCTGCCGCTGACGTTCTCGCGACGGCACGGTGACCCCAGCCGACCCTGGAACCACTTCAGCATCCGTGTGCGCGACGAGCACGGCGCCCCGCTGCTGGGCTACCAGGGCAACTGGCGCGACATCTTCCAGAACTGGGAGGCGCTGTGCCGCAGCCACCCGTCCTACCTGCCGTCGGTGGTCGCGACGTTCCTGAACGCCTCGACCGTCGACGGGTACAACCCCTACCGGATCACCGACGACGGGGTCGACTGGGAGGTGCTGGACCCCGAGGACCCGTGGAGTGGCATCGGGTACTGGGGGGACCACCAGATCGTCTACCTGCACCGGCTGCTGCTGGCGACCGAGGCACACCACCCCGGGTGGCTGGCCGGGCAGCTGGAGGACCGCACCCACAGCTTCGCCGACGTGCCCTACCGGATCGCCGGGTTCGACGCGCTGCTGGCAGACCCGAAGGACACGATCGCCTTCGACGACGACGTGGCCGCGGCCGCGCAGGACCGGGTGGACCGCCTCGGCGGTGACGGACGCCTGCTGGCGGACGACACCGGTGCGGTGGTGCACGTCAGCCTGCTGGAGAAGCTGCTGGTCCCCGCGCTGGCCAAGCTCAGCAACCTGGTGCCGCGCGGCGGTATCTGGATGAACACCCAGCGTCCCGAGTGGAACGACGCCAACAACGCCCTGGTCGGCTGGGGCCTGTCGATGGTCACGCTGGCCCACCTGCGTCCCTACATGGCCCTGCTCGGTGGGCTCGTGGACGACGCCGACGGGGTCGGGGTGTCCGACACGGTCCTGGACTGGACGCAAGCGGTCACGACCGTCCTGGAGGACGCCGCGGACCGGCTGGCGGACACGGGGACCATGGACCCGCCGGACCGGCTGGACGTCCTGACCCGGCTGGGCCGCGCCGCGGAGGCCCACCGCCGCCGGGTGTACCGCGAGGGTCCGGGCGACGGACGCCCGCTGGACGCTGACCTGCTGGCCCGCCTGTCGCGCGCGGCGCTGACGGTCCTGGACGACTCGCTGGACACCGCGCGGCGACCGGACGGGCTGTTCCACTCCTACAACCTGCTGCGCCTGTCAGCCGACGGCACGGCCGCCCACGTCGAGCACCTGCAGGAGATGCTGGAGGGACAGGTGGCGGCCATCAGCTCGGGGCGTCTGGACACCGCCGAGGTGGTGGCGCTGGTGACGGCCATGTACGGCTCGGCGCTGTACCGACCCGACGTGGACAGCTTCATGCTGTACCCCGCGCGGACACGGCCCGCCTTCATGGCACGCAACCTGGTGCCCGCCGACCGGGTGGCCGCCAACCCCCTGCTGACGGCGCTGGCGCACAGCGACGCGGCGTCGGCACGGCGTGTCCTGACCCGCGACGTCGACGGCCAGCACCGCTTCG